>DATALK010000223.1:0-4787 GCA_036261085.1 Phototrophicaceae bacterium
CTCACTCGCCAGGTTGCCGCCTGACGTTTTAAACGTCAGGCTACCCGGCAATCTGGAAATCGCTAAAGCGGTTCAGGATGGTACGACAACCGCTTTAGCGGTTTAAAAGTTTTACCTCTGGCCTGGGGCCAGGCGAAGCCAACGACCTCATTTTTCAGAAACCTACCCCTGTAAGGAGATTTGGTCTGACGGTTTTTTGCTTTTGTGCGCTTCCCCGCGTGTGACCTGCGTCATTGCCAGCACCGCCAGCGCGAAGAAAAACGGCGTTACCAAAAAGATCATATTGTAGTTGCTGCCGGACAGGTCAATGATGATGCCGTTTAACACCGGCCCAGCAATCGCGGCGCTCATCGAAGCCAGATAGTACAGCCCGGTATACGTGCCGAGCAACCGCTCATCGTCGGTGACATCCACCACCATCGGCAGCGAATTAATGTTCACCAACGCCCAACCAATGCCGCCAATGCCCAGGACAGCAGCAATCACGATGGTATTGGGCACAAAAGCCGCGATCACCAGCAGCCCACCGAAGATGATTAACCCGGTGGTGATGGTGCGTTTACGGCCAAAGCGCGTGCCCAGGTAGCCCGCCGGAATCGCGGCCAGGATAAACGTGGCTAAGGCCACCGAAAACAGCGTTCCCGCCGTCCCTGCCGAGACGCCGAGGGTGGTCACGGCGTAAGACGAGAAAAAGGTCTCGATGGCGTTGTAACCAACAAACCAGGAGAAAATCGCCGCCAATAAAAAGATCAGGCTGCGGCGGTACTCCGGTGGAATGGCGCGCACCCCTTTTAATCCCTGCATCATTTCTTCCTGGTCGGATTCGGGATGCGCCAGTTCCGAAACTTTGGGTTCGCGCACGGTGGCAAATCACAGGAAAATGGCGACCACCATCACCACTGCGCCAATCAGGAAGGGAATGATGGGATTCACATCAAACAATTTAGACAGGCCCAACGCGGCGATGATGCCGCCGACGCCGCCCATCAGATTAATCACGCCGTTGGCTTTGCTGCGGTGCTGCGAGGGAATGATGTCTGGCATGAGGGCAATTACCGGCGTGCGCAAAATCGCCATCGCCAGCAGCATCACCCCGGCAGCGATCATAAAAAACGCAAAGATACCGGTGTTCTGCGCGAAATCCCCGTTGCTGCTGGCGTCAATCAGATTACCGGCTACCGGAATCAGCGCAAACGCAATGGCCGCAATCGGCGCGGCAGTGATGATATACGGATAGCGCCGCCCGATGCGCGTTCGGGTGCGGTCACTCCAGACGCCAATGACCGGCAGAATAAACAACGCGGCGATGTTATCCAACGTCATGATCAAACCGGCGGCGCTGGCCCCCAGGCCGAAACCTTTGTACGGGGTAATAGTCACTTTTTCGCCTTCCGGCAGCGGCTCATCGGCGGCGGCGTTGTTGATTTGCAGCAGTTCATCCACGCTCAGGTTGTACTGTTCCGCGATGGCCGCCCAGGTATCGCCCGCCTGGACGACATAGGTTTCCTGGCCGTTCTGCGCGTCAAAAGCCGGGTTGCCCGCCTGCAAAAAAATCGGTACGAACAGGTTGTAAAGCTGCCAGATAATGGAAATGCCTAAAAAGCCAAAACCAATAAAAAATGTTTTACGCCAGTCGAGCTTCATGGTGCTGCCTTTGTGGAATACGGGTCGAATGGCCGCAAGTGTACCGCATGGCGGCTGAAGGTGAAAAAGACCACGATCAATTTGAAATTCTGGGGGCCGCGCTGTTATACATTTGCACCTTTTAACGATGGTCGTAATTTACCAGCACAACCGGCGGCCTCATGTTATAGTGATAGCAGACGATTTTCACCAGGGGGCGGTATGATTCGTGTGGCACTGGCCGATGACCATCCTCTCATCCTCAAAATTTTGCGGCAGGAATTGGGGCGCGAACTGGACGTGCAGATTCTCTGGGACACATCCGACCTCAACCAACTGCTGCCGCGCCTGCGGCGGGAAACGCCCGATGTGCTGGTGCTGGATTTGGCGTTCGCGGGGCAAAATTTTGAGCCGGTCAGCGCGGTGCGGGATTTACGCGCGCAGTTCCCCCAGCTAATGATTTTAATTCTCTCGGCCTACGATGAACCCGCCTGGGTGGAAGAACTCATCCACGCCGGGGTGAAAGGTTACGTGGTCAAAAGTGACGATTTTTCGCTGCGGCTGGCCGAGGGCATTCGCGCCGTCGCCCAGCAGCGCACTTTTTTATCGCCCACCGCTGTCAAAGCGCTGACCGCCTCCCGGCAAAAATACACGCTGACCGAACGCGAACGCGCCATTTTGCGCCTGGCCGCGCAGGGACAATCCAATCCCGACATCGCCACCACGCTGGGTCTGGCCCAGGGAACCGTCCGCAATCATCTCTCGAACATCTATGCCAAGCTGGAAGTGGACACCCGTGAAGCCGCCATCCGCGCGGCGCAAAATCTGCGCGAACTGCCGCGCCCCGGTGCGAACGCCCGCCATGAACTGCGCACGCCGCTGCACACGCTGCTCGGTATGGCGCGGCTGTTGCAAAGCCGCCTGGAACGGACAGGCACGTTAGGCCCGGACGACGCCGAATTTGTCCAACAAATTATTCTCGAAGCGGAACGGCTAGACCGATTGATTGAAGCGGCGATTTTGCCATAAGTGAGAACCGGTGATGCACGAAATCGTTCAATCCTATTTGGAAACCTTAAAAACGACCCCGGACAATACGATATGGGAGGACTTAACGCTCAAACTGGCGCTGGCATTGGAATTCAGCAGTCGAAATATTGGTGACAATGATTACCTTTTTTACCATAGTAACTTACCCGAATCGCTTCTGACTCAAAAAATGGACATTCCTACGCAGCGCGATGTCGTGCAGCAGTTGGTGTATCTGATCCGGGAAGTTGACCACTATCAGCATCCGGGCCTGGTCTGGGCCATCAGCAAGGCCGCGCCGGTGGTGGCGGTGGACGCGGCTTTAACCTTAATGCAAAAGTGGCCGCTGGACTGCGACGAAGTGCTGACGCGCCAACTGATTTTAATCTTTGATGATATTGATCGGGATGAAGACGGTCATTCGCTGGCGGAAATCGTCAAACTCCTGCGCGCTCGATATCCAATACCCTTTCTGAAATGTATTTTGGTGCGTTATAACGAACCAACGACTAAACGGGCCGTTCCCACCACCGATATTTGTGAGGTCGCGCAGCGGAATATCGAAAAGATTGAAGCCTATCTGCGATGAGCGCTACGGCTTAAGGTATTCATCATGACGACGATTCTGTATGTTGAAGATCATCCCCCGGCGCGGCTGCTGATGCAGGCCATTGTCAGTGATTTGCTGCCGCATAACCTCGTTTGGGCCAGCACGGGCGCAGCGGCGCGGGTGCAGGCGGTGGCCTACCAACCGGGTTTATACATTGTTGATCTGGATTTGCCCGACACCGACGGCCTGACGCTGGCGCGGGCGCTGCGTGAGCTGCACCCCGCGCCCGTGATTCTTGTGTCGGCATATGCGGAAGCCGTTAAGCCGGAGCAGTTCGCGGGTATCGTGCAGGCGTATTTAGCCAAACCATTGGATCCCGAATATGTGGCAGAAGTTATTTTACACACCCTGGCCGGACGAAAATAATCTGCTGCCGCTGCCCGTCCAGCAGCAGGCCGCTGTCAAAATCCGCGCCTACTGGCAGACGTGGGGTTGGCAGTTAGTGCTGGGCGAAGTAATTTTGTGGGTGGCCGCCGGGTATCAAAAACTGCCATCCGCCTGGCTGTATGGTGTCATGGCAGTGGCGATCAGTGTGGCTTACGGTCTGGGTTTTTTGCCGTTTTCGCTGCTGTGGCTGCTCGGCAGTTCCGTGCTGTTTTTCCTGCAAGGGGTTCTCATCCAGGGTCTCGGCCCGGTGACAGCGGTGTTCCTTATCGTGCCCTATACCTTTGCCGGGATGCTGCTGGCACGGCGGCAGCGGGTGATCGTGCAAACGGCCTGTACGCTGGGCTTCTGGGTGGGACTGATTTACGGGGTGCTGCCGTTTTTGCCGCAGCTCAAACCGCCAACCTATATCGCCGTCAGTTACGATATCTTGCTGGCGGTGTATGCCTTTCAAACGCTGCGTTTTTTAAGTCAGCTAACCGTTGAAATTAACTCCGCTTATGTCACGGGGGAAATCCGGGGGCAGAGCCAGCAGTTTTTGGCGCGTGTCAGTCACGAACTCCGCACGCCGCTCAACTCGATTCTCGGCTTTGCCAAGCTGCTGCGCCGTGCTGACCTGACCGAAACGCAGCAGCATTATCTCGATCAAGTCATTACGGAAAGCGAACAGCTTAACCGGCTGGTGAGCGATCTGCTGGACAGTGCCCACCTCGCCACCGGTAAATTGACGCTGACGCTCGAAGCCTGCGACCTTAACCTCTTGTGCGCGGCGGTAGCGGAAGAACATCGTCCGGCATTGTCTGCCGCTGTCCGGCTGATAACCAATCTCGCGCCAAATCTGCCGCCCGTCAAGGCCGATCCGATGCGGCTGCGGCAGGCGGTAGGCAATCTGGTTTCTAACGCCGTGAAGTACACAGCCCAGGGGGACATCACCTTACGCACGCGGCAGCAGGACGGCAAAGTATTAATCGAAGTGCAGGACACCGGCATCGGCATCCCCGATTCGCAGCAGGAGCGCGTGTTTATCCCCTTTGTGCAGTTGGACAGCCGCCGTATCGGGGTTGGCCTGGGGCTGGACATCGCGCAGCAGATTATCCGTTTACACGGCGGCGATATTCATCTCAGCAGTGCCCCCGGCCAG
>DATALK010000248.1:0-4116 GCA_036261085.1 Phototrophicaceae bacterium
ACCAGATCATCGAAACGGGTGGTTTATATAACACGGCGGGGTTCAACGATGACACCCGCGCTTATCCCTCCATCCCGGCGCGGCATGATCTGTGGCGGCGGGCCAGCGCGGATTGGGTCGCGGAATTGGTGCAGCGCCAAATCGTGGATGAATATGACGCGCACGAAATGATGGTGGATTTAGCCTATCGGTTAGCCAAACGCACATATCAATTAGGAGACTGAACGTGTCGGATTTACAAACACTGCAACTGCCTATCATCGCGGCGTCGGTGGTGACGGAAAATGGAACAACGTATGCCCTGGCCGAAATCGAAGGCCAGAAAAAGCTGGTTGTGGTCGGTGATGTCACCGGTTTTGAGGGCGAAGTGTACCAAAAACCGGATGTCGTGTTGTGTTCATTGACCGCTGGGAACGCCCAAAGGTTACGCCAATGCCTGCCCTGGCTGAAGCCTGTGCCGCTGGGATTACAAACTTCCGCCGGTTTTGGGGATCGCATGGGGGTGGCGACACCCGGTCATGTGCAGGCGGTGCGGGGAACGGGCGTAGCCGCGATTTTCGCGCAGCAGTCCGTGCGGGAAAATACGCGCACCGGACGCACGCCGCAGGGCGTGGTAGATGACGCCATGTGGAGCCTGTTTAGCGTTGGCTGGCGTGAACCCTGGGGCGCAGATGCCGACCACATGAAAAATGTTGACGATATTGCTCCGTTTGTGCAGGCCGGATACAGCTTCTACACGATTGATCCCAGCGACCATGTTGATGATGCGGCGCAGACCGATGAGTTGGCGACTTTACAGGCGAAGGTGGAGAAACTCCCCTGGGACACGCTGCAAAGCTCGCCACAGGACACAAGACAGCGCTATCTGAAAACTTTCGATTTGAAGACCCATACACTGACCTTTGACGAGCCAATTCTGCTGCGGGCGATGGCAAAATATGGCGCGGCGATTGCGCATACGGTGCGGATGGTGGAGCAAATTCGGGCGCAGCGCGGCGGGCAGAACTTTGATCTGGAAATGTCGGTGGACGAGACCGGCACAGCCACTTCGCTCTATGAACATTTTTATATCGCGGCGGAACTCAAACGCCTGGGGGTGACGTTTGTCAGCCTCGCGCCGCGCTTTGTGGGCCGGTTTGAAAAAGGCGTGGATTACATCGGCGACCTGGGCGAACTGGAACAGAATATCGCCGGTCATGCCGCGATCATCGGTTATTTTGACAACGGCTATAAACTCAGCCTGCACACGGGGTCGGACAAGTTCACGGTGTATCCCATCGCTGACCGATATATGCAGGGGCGAGTGCATCTGAAAACGGCGGGGACGAGTTATCTGGAAGCACTGCGGTTGGTGGCGGCAGTGGATGCGCCACTGTTCCGCACGATTCTGGATTTCTCGCGCGGGCGTTATGACAATGACCGCAAGACCTATCATGTGTCGGCGCTGTTGGAAAAAGTGGCGGAGGCGGCTAGCCTGACCGACGCGCAGCTACCGGATTTGCTCAACCAGTTTGACGCGCGGCAGGTCTTGCATGTGACGTTTGGGTCGGTGCTGGATACCTTTGGTGACCAACTGCGCCGGATTCTGCGGGAGCATGAGGCCGAATACCAGGCGTACATCAAGACGCATTTTGATAAACATCTGGCACCGTTTCGGGTTGGGTAGTTTACCTTACCCCCTGGCCCCCTCTGGGGGCCAGGCTCTCTGTAATCCGCGCTGAAAACTGGCGCATATTTAGCGCAAGAGGCCATAATAAGGGTAATTCACGAACCCGTCTAAAACCACAAGATCGTGTTTTAGAAATTGCTTTTATGGAACGAGCCAGTTTCCGCTGAGGTTATAAGAATGAGACTACCCTTTGATCTTGAAAACCATCCACTTCAAGCAACCTACCAGCTTTTACTGGAAGGTGATTTGAAAAAAGGGTTAGTAAACGCCAGAAAAGTGCGAATCACAAACGGGCTGGGACGTTTGGCTCCCCAATATTTATTACCTTTGCAATTGCTGGAAACGAGCGTGATTGGCAATGGAAAAAAACAGGAGACCCTAGTTCAAAAGCTGCTTAAAAACGATGAGTATGTGGCTTTGACAGAAGTCGTAAAACTGTTTTGGGTGCTACAGGATCAATTCCATCAGGAAGAATGGTTCAAATCCATTAGCAACACAGTTTTGCAATTGATACAAAAATGGACAGAGACTATTGTTCAGGCTGCCAAGGATTACCCCCGGAATCCGATTCGTGCCGAGGTGTGGCTTAACGGAGCCAATCTGCGGGCAGAATGTGGCGGTCTCGCGCAATGGTTCAAAAAGCAAAACTTAACACCAGAATGGGCCGATTTGGTTTTTGCGAAAACCCGTATTACGTTGGCGATTATGTCTCATTACCATCATGAGGTGGGGCCAGCGATGCTGGAAATGGCCGAGGTTTACCTGACATTAAACGATATCGAGCGCGCGAAACAAATTTATCATGCCGTCATTCTGGATTTCAGCGGGTTTATTGACCAGTACCAGGCTGATTCCGAAGAAATTACTCCCGAAGATCAACTATCTTTGCAAAGTCTGGAGCAAGCCTTAAGCGGTTATTTGACGATAGACGATCAGAATGATGAGCTAAAGGTGCGTTTGGAACAAGTTCGGCAGGTACTATCAGACTAAAACGCTATCAGATCCAAGTTGTCTGTCAAAATTGTCAGGAGCATAAAAAGGGCGGTTCGTGAACCGCCCCGACAGAAACAACCAATAACCGGGCGCGGTTTAATTCGCGCCGAGGTAGAGCTTTTGCACAATGTCGTTGTTCATCAAGGCGTTGGCTTTATCCGCCAGCATGACCGCGCCGCTTTGCAGGATGTACCCCTGATGGGCGATTTCCAGCGCGGCGTGGGCGTTTTGTTCCACCAGCAGAATGGTTGTTCCTTGTTCGTTGATCTGTTTGATGATGGTGAAAATTTCCTCCACCATCACTGGCGCTAACCCCATCGAAGGCTCGTCCAGCAGCAGAATACGCGGTTGGGCCATCAGCGCGCGGCCAATCGCCAGCATTTGCTGCTCACCGCCGGAGAGCGTGCCGCCAAGCTGCCACGCGCGTTCTTTCAGGCGCGGCAGGCGGGTGAAAATGTAGTCCATGTCCCGCGCAATTTCAGCCTTATTATTGCGGGAGAAGGCCCCCATCTCCAGGTTTTCGCGCACGGTCAGGCGCGTGAAGATTTTGCGGCCTTCCGGCGATTGCACCACACCACGCTGGACAATTTGATGGGGCGGAACGTGGGTGATGTCCTCGCCTTCCAGGATAATGCGACCACTGGTGGCGGGGGTAATATTACAGATCGTGTTGAGGGTGGAGGTCTTGCCCGCGCCGTTCGAGCCAATCAGCGTGACAATTTGTCCGGTTTCGACGGCCAGCGACACCCCCTTCAGGGCGTGGATTTTGCCGTAATAGGTATTGATGTCTTCGACAACTAACAGACTCACAGTGTCGACTCCTCTTGCTGGCCCGTCGCCGTTTGCTCCGGCACGTACTTGGAACCGAGATACGCTTCAATCACACGCGGGTTGCGCTGGATGTCCACCGGTAGACCTTCAGCAATTTTCTCACCGTAGTCCATTACGCTTACCTGATCGGAGACGTTCATCACCAGACGCATGTCGTGTTCAATCAGGAAAATAGTCAGGCCGCGCTCATCGCGCAGGCGGCGGATAAAACCCATCATCTCATCGGTTTCATTTGGATTCATGCCAGCGGTGGGTTCGTCCAGCAGCAGCAGGCGCGGTTCTGACGCCAGCGCGCGGGCGATTTCCAGGCGGCGCTGCATCCCGTAGGGGAGATTTTCCGCCAGCAGGTCACCTTTGCCATCCAGCCCGACAAATTCCAGCAGTTCCAACGCCTTTGCCAGCGCTCCAGCTTCTTCGCGCCGACTGGATGGTAAGCCTAACACGGCGGCGATGGGATTGCCGACGAGCCGCGGGTGCATCCCAACCAGAATATTTTCGAGAACGGTCATACCGGTGAACAGGCGAATGTTCTGATACGTGCGGGCGATGCCGCGCCGGGTGATCTGATCGGTGCGTAGGCCCATGATGGGCTGGCCTTCAAACAGGATTTCGCCCGCATTCGG
>DATALK010000074.1:0-1959 GCA_036261085.1 Phototrophicaceae bacterium
GCACTGCAACCGGAAGACCAGTATGCGGCGATTATTGTCTTTGGTGCGTGGCAGGCGGATGGCATTCGCACCATCCCGAGTTGTTATGCCTGCGAGGGGGTCTGGGAAGGGTTGTATCGCATCTGGAATCCCGACACTAACACCGTCAGCGCGCCAGTAGAACCCTTTGATATTTTTATGACCCGTCTGCCGGGAACGGGCGAAATCCTGAAATCGGTGGCGCATTCCGCTTACCCACAGAATGGCGGGCCAGCGGCTTATTTCCCGCTGGCGAATGTGGTGGAATATTATGCCGACATCTATGAGACGGAAGGTCAGCTGATCTACTTCAACCCGGATAATCCCTATGTTGAAAATGCCGAGTGGGTGGCCGATGGGCAAGCAATCGCTATCCGAATCGGCGGCACCCCCACCAGTCAGGTGGATAATCCAATGGGGACAAAAGACAACAGCGCCGCCTATTTGTTGTTCCGCGATGGACACCAGGTGAATATCCACCCGGACTTAGGGTCTATCCTGATCGGTACGCCGGATGGCTGGATTGCACGGAACGGGTTGAACGGCAGCGCCGCGCTGGTGACGCTGAATGCCAACGAGGTGGTGGCAACCGCGCTAGGGACCCACCCGGAATGGGAAGTGGCTGGAACCAATTTCACGCTGGGGACAAACGCCGCCCCAGAGCCGTTCCCGCCAGCCGCCCCGCCCGAACGGGTAACGTGTCCCGGTTTTGTTGACTCCCGGCTGTGGCCGAACACCTTCGCGCGGATTACCCCCGGCGATTCCAACAATCTGCGGGCCGAGGCCACCACCAGCAGTGCGCTGATTGGCAAAATCCCCGGCGGCGAAGCGGTAGCGGTGCTGTTTGGCCCGGTCTGTGGCGAAAATATGACCTGGTGGCAGGTGGAATATCTGGGCCAAACGGGCTGGACGGTAGAGGGCCAGGGCAGCAATTACTGGATGGAACCGATCAGCGATAACTTCTTCTAACGTCAAGGTGGGCAGGTTTGGCGGGAGGGGGCAACCCTCCCGCTTTGTCTCAAAAATTTGCAGGTATGCGCAGCGGTTAGCGGCGCGGCGTTAACCAGCCCCAAACCACCAGCCCCGCCAGCACAATCACGGCTGTCGGCCAGACCCAGACCAGATCACCGGGGCCGCCGGAGCCGGTCAGCGGTTCGACGCGGCGCAGATGAATCAATTTGTAATTCGGTGTGGCCTGCGCCAAATCCGCATCACTCAGCTGATACGGGTCTGCGCCCATCATCGGCGCGACAAAACCGCTGCCTTTTAACACTTCACGCAGCAGCCGGAGGCGATCAGGATGGTCGCTGACTTCTTCCGCCACTGCCGCCCAGCGACCATTATCAATCCAGATTTCCACGTTCGGGTTGGCGAGGATGTTTTTATACCAATCGGAGATGCTGCCAAACCCCGCCGTACAGTAAACCTCACCTTCCACCTCGGCGTAATTGACCGGTGTCCGGCGCTGTTTGCCGGTTTTGCGTCCGGTATGGGTGATAACCATAAAACGCCCAGCCGTTTCGGGACTCTGACTCATCAGCGGGCCGATGCCCAGCCGCCACAACCCTAGCACAAATTTATTAAAATACTTAAAAAACTGGCGCAAATCAGCCAGCGCCGCGCCAATACCAATCGCCACAATCGAAAGTTCCGCCAGCGGCGAGTCCACGATGCGCGTGCCGCCGTATTTGTCGTACAAACCCTGGGTGGCGCGGAAGACCCCGCCGCGTTTGCCCACATCTTCGCCCGTGATAAACACGCGCGGGTCACGTTCCAATTCCTCGTCCATCGCCTGTTTTAAGGCGTCAATGAGTGTTAAGACGGCCATTTGATTCTTTTCCTCACTCAGCGTTCCAGTCTTTAGTCATTAGTCCCTGGTCGTTAGTCATCAGACCAAAGACTACCGACTAACGACTATTGACTATAGACTTCCCCCATCGC
>DATALK010000269.1:0-2855 GCA_036261085.1 Phototrophicaceae bacterium
GTTTGTGGACCTGGGTGGGGCGGACGGCCTGATTCACATCTCCGAACTGGCGTGGCATCGGGTGAAACATCCGCGTGAAGTGTTGAATGTCGGCGATCAGGTGGAAGTGTACGTGCTGCGCCTGGATGCCGAAGGCAAACGCATTGGCCTGAGTCTGAAACGGATGCAGAAGAATCCCTGGTCGGCGGCGGAAGAAATGTATCATGTCGGCCAACTGGTGGATGGCACGGTCTCGCGCGTGGCCCAGTTTGGCGCGTTTATCAGCCTAGATCCCGGTATCGAAGCGCTGCTCCATGCCAGCCAGATTGCCGACCCGGCCCCCGCTGACCCCAGTGTGATGTTGTACGAAGGCCAAAAACTGCTGCTGCGCGTCATCAGCATTGAGCCGGATCGCCAACGTTTGGGCCTGAGCCTCAAGGATGTTTCTGACGAAGAGAAGGCGCGCTGGCAGGAACGGCACCCGACTCAGGAAACTCCGGTGGTTGATCTCGAATCTGCGGAAAGTGACAATGGCGTAACGGTCTCCGATTCGGTAGAATTAGAATCCACTGAAGCCGCTGTTTAATCTTAAGTAATCACCAGGGGCGCGGGCGACTGCGCCCTTGATAGACATCGGTTATCAAATCTGATCTTGGTTGAGTTGTTGAGAAAGGAGGTAGCTGCGTAGCAATATGGCCTTTGTGTCGCTAAAGCCGAACGAGTCGCAAGAATCATTACTGCGACGTTTTCGCAAGCGTGTGACCAATAGCGGTGTTCTGAGTACGGTACGCCGGAAGCGTTGGCACATTTCTAAGAGCGAGTTGCGCCGGATCGAAAAGAAAAAAGCGATCCGCCGGGCGCGCCGCCGTCAACGCAAAACTACCACCGGGCGTTAAAGCCAAGTAAGCAAGCACACCGTGTGAACCGCTGCCTGAAGATGGCAGCGGATTGTTCTATTTAATGTGGAGGTTTATGCCAAAAAAAGAAGACAAAATTGAGGTTGAAGGTACGGTAGTTGAAGCCTTGCCGAATACCCAATTTTCAGTGGAACTGGACAACGGCCATCGAATTCTCGCCTATCTTTCCGGTAAAATGCGGAAATATTATATCCGTATTTTGTTGGGAGATCGGGTGAAGGTGGAGATGAGCATGTATGACCCCAAACGCGGGCGGATCACTTACCGCCACAAGGACAGTCGCGGTGGCCCCGCTGACATCCCTGAAGCAACCGACGTTTAGGGTGGGCAGACCAGCTTTCTGATCTTTTCTGGAAGCTCGCGGGTTCTCGGCGGGCTTTTTGTTTTCAGGCAAAGATACCATGCGTTGGACGGCCATCGTTCTGCTGTGTGTTTTGTGGCTGACCCGCCTGCTTTCACTGGAAGTCCTGCCGTTACATAATGACGAAGGGCTGCATCTGACGCGGGCGGTTGAAGTCTGGAATGGGCATCCGTTCTGGGCGATCAGTGACGGTAAAATTATTAACCACTGGTTGATTGCGGCTTTCTATCCGCAGGGCGCGCCGGTTTTTGCGGGACGAGTAGCGACGATTTTCCTCGGCTTAATCGGGCTGGCGGCGGGTTATGCCCTGGCGCGGCGGTTGGCTGGAAGTACCGGGGCGCTGCTGGCGGGCGCTTTATGGTTGTTTTCTCCCTATCTGTTTTTTTATGAACGGTTAGCTTTTAGTGATGCCCAGGCCGGGGCGCTGGTGATGCTGGCGGTCTGGTTGGCGTTCCGCTTATCCGAAAGCGGCCAGCGGCGGGAGGCCGTCCTGACCGGGTTGGCATTGGGCGCGGCCCTGTTGTTTAAATTCACCGCCGCGCCGTTTGTCCTGTCGGTGGCGCTGGTGGTGCTGCTTAAGGGCCAGGTTCCCCGCCAACGGCGCTGGCTGAACCTGGTTATTATTGCCGGAGTCGTGGCCGCTGGTTTTGTCGTGCCGCTCGGTTATCTGCTGCTCAAAGGCAACGATCTGTTTGCCATCGCTTTTGGCTGGTTAGGGACTTCCTCCGGCCAGGGGATCGCCTTTTTTAACAATCTTCAGCGCTTGTGGGCGCAGTTGACCGGTTTTGGCACGATCAGTTGGGTGGTACTGCTCATCGGTGGTCTGGCGCTGTTACTGCTGCGCAAAACCCGGTCAAACCCTGTGGGGCGACTGTCCGACGGCCAATTGGCTGTCATCGTGTGGGCGCTGCCGCTGCTGGTCATTATGATTCTGGGGCGGGAAGTCCTGTCGCGGCATTATGTGGTGGCGCTGCCGCTGGCGTTAACGCTGGGCGGCGCGGGGTTGGGTTTGGGTGTCCAGCGGTTTAAACTGGCTCCCGCGCGTAACCTGGTGGTTGCTGCGGGAATTGTCGCGCTGGTGTTCGGCTTTGTGCCGCTGGCGCTCACCGCATATACTAATCCCGCGGCGCTGCCACTGCCCGCTGATGTCCGCTACGAACATATCACCTCGCATAGTTCCGGTTACGGCCTGCGCGAAGCCGCCCAGCAGTTCCCCACGACATTGACCCGTCCCGATCTGCCAATTATTGGCAGCCTGTTTCCCGATAGCTGCCGCCGCGCCAATTTTTACGCGCCCGCGAACTTTAAAATGGTCTGCACCGATGCGCCCGGTCTGCCGGAAATTGAAGCGGCGCTGCGAGATAACGGCGCGGTCTATGTGCTGGCCGATAACGCGCCGCTGATCGGTGTGGATGTCCGCACTCTTGATTCTCAAGTCACGTGCATAGCTGCTTATCCGCGCCCTGGCGAGACGGAAGCGGATGCTTCGGTGGTTTTATGGCTGGTCGAGCCGCGCTCTTAGCGGGGCTGCTTGGGCTGTTCCTGGCTGCCTGTGGGATTCTATCTCCGGCAGTGACCCCGATTCCGCTGCCAACCTG
>DATALK010000278.1:0-2161 GCA_036261085.1 Phototrophicaceae bacterium
AAACTGGGAGACCCTGTACCGAACCCGACGGGCCGATACACCGGTAGCGCAGGGGATTTCGCTCACGGCGATTCCCTATTTTGCCTGGGCCAATCGTGACCCTGGCCCGATGCGGGTCTGGATGCGCGCCGGGCGCTAAGCGGCAGCCAACCCTGGAAAACCAGCCTGATTTTTGCCGGAGGGGCGATCTACCCGTTCGCCCCATATGTAGCCCGTGAAGCCGGACGGACGGGACAAGTCCTGTCCGTCCACAAGTCGCGCCTCAAAATATACCCTCTGGCTTAATTTCTTCAGTTTTATTCAATCAACCTTATGATAAGATCAATTCAATAGTCCTCAAAATTCCTCTTGATATTCAGGGTATTGGCTGCACAGCCGTGAAGTGAAGGCAGGCGAAATGGACTTGGCCGCGTGGTTAGAAACCAACCGGGAAAAAATTCTGGCAAACAGTATGGCACTGGAACTGGATGAGCTGGAACCGCTGGCTGACGGGATGCTCTATCCGATCTGGGAAGCGCTCTTAAATGGCCTCCAGCATATTCTCGCCAACCCAGCGGAACAGGCCAAAATGGCAATCCAGGTGGCCCGGTACGGACTGGAAGTGCGCGTTGACCTGCCGGGTTTTATCCATAGTGTCAACCTCTTGCGCCGCGCGATCACCCAACAGCTTTTTCAAGCCGCGAAGGAAATACCGGATTTACTGGCGGGTCTGGAACCCTGCACCGACTTTTTCTTTTTTAGCTGTCAGGTGGCCTCGACCACGCTGGGCAGCGGCGCGGGGGCCAAAATTGCCGAAGAACGCAGCCAGTTATGGACGTTGGTGGAAACCCTGCCCGCCTTGATTTATATCAAAGATCAGGACAGCCGCTTTACGTTGGCGAACACAACCCAGGTGCAGTGGGTGGGTGCGCAGTCTGCCGAGGAACTCATCGGCACAACGGATGCCGACTGGTATCCACGCGAAATGGCCGCCAAATTCCAGCAGGACGAACAGCAGTTGATGGTCTCCGGCGAACCGATTATTGGCCTCGAAGAAAAGGTGTGCGGCCCGGACGGTGATGAATACTGGTTCCAATCCACCAAAGTGCCGCTGCGAGATAATGGCGGCAATATTACCGGATTGATCGGCCTGGGTTTTGACATCACCGAACGTAAACGCGCCGCCGAATGGATGCAATCGCAGGAACGGATTATCGAAGCGCAGCGGCAGGCGTTACAGCAGCTTTCGACGCCCATTATTCCTATTCTGGAAGGCGTCATTGTCATGCCATTGATCGGCGGCATTGATAGTGATCGCGCCCAGGATATCATGCGCACCCTCCTGCGAGCGATTACGCAGCATCAAGCGCACCTGGCCCTGGTGGATCTCACCGGGGTGGCCGTCGTGGACAGCAGCGTGGCGGACTATCTGAATCGCACGATCCAGGCGGCGCGGTTAAAAGGGGTACGCACGATTATTACGGGCCTCTCCGACGCAATCGCCGAAGTTATTGTTGACCTGGGCCTTGACTGGAGCGGGATCGAGACGGTGCGCGATTTGCAAACCGGGCTGAAAGTCGCGTTAGACCGGTTAGGGGTATTACGGTCACAAAACAGTAACCGTAAACACTATTAAGAATTATAACAAAATATCTTAAGGAACAAACGGGCCATCTGCGCTTACGATAGACATTGGGTGTTCCAATTCTTATCTCAAGAGGATAATCCCGATGTCGTTAATCGAGGACTTGCAGGCCCGGGTAGCGGAATTAGAAGCGGCCCAACGCCAAACCGGGCAGGTGGCCGAAATTAATTTCAGGCTGTCCAGCGCCACTACCGAACCCGAAATTCTGGAGGCGGTGGCGGCGCTGGCCGCCCACTATCAGGTCACATCGTCCGCCCTGGCCTATGCCGAAACGGATATTATGGGGACGGTGGTGGCGGTAAATGTGGTCGCGTCCCAAGTTGGGAATGATCCTGCCCTGCTTGTCGAACCCTCGGCGGCGACGCGGTTTTCCTTAGCACAACTGCCACTGTTGGAACTGGCCCTGCAAACCCCGAATGAACCGCTGTTTGTGGAGAACCTGGCAACCGATCCCCGCACGGCAGCCGGGGATACCCGGGCGGTGGCGCAGGCCTTGGGGATTGCGGCGGCGATTGTGATGTGGTTCCAACCGGGTGG
>DATALK010000077.1:0-11938 GCA_036261085.1 Phototrophicaceae bacterium
TTCCCTGGTGGACAACCGACATTGGCGGTTTTTATGGTGGCGATATTGACTCGCCGTCTTTCCGCGAATTAGTGGTGCGCTGGTTCCAGTACGGCGTGTTTTGTCCGGTCTGTCGGCTGCACGGCCACCGGATGCCGATTACCAAATCACTGCCGGGGAGCGGCGCCGCAAATGAGGTCTGGTCTTTTGGGGATGAAGTGTATGAGATTCTGCGCGGCCTGCTGTTTTTGCGGGAGCAACTGCGCCCCTACATCCACCAGCAAATGCAGCTTGCCAGCGAGACCGGACTGCCCCCCATGCGCCCGCTCCTGGTGGATTTCCCCGATGATGTTGAGTGTGAAACCGTTGATGACCAATTTATGTTCGGGCCAGAGCTGCTGGTCGCGCCCATCCTCCATGAAGGCGCACGCGAACGCCCGGTATATCTGCCAACGGGCACAAATTGGGTAAATGTCGCAACGGGCGCGCTTCAGTCTGGGGGCCAATGGGTGCAGGTCGCCGCGCCGTTGGCCGTCATCCCGGTATTTGTAAAAGAGAACAGCCGCCTGCTGGCTGTCTTCCAGTCACAATGATGAATAACTATTGAACCCTTCAGGCAGCTCAGAAATAAATCAGGCGCGCCAAAGTGCGCGCCCGATTTTTGTGCCAATAGACAATCATTAGCCCTTAATTTTGAACACAAACGCATGGTGGCCCGGGGGCTGATCGGGCAGTTGAATGGTTAAACCATCGGCGTGGTGCTGCCAGGTTAGCTGGCCCGAATACCCCAGCAGTTGAACGTCCGCAATTTCCCCAGACCATAATCCGGCAGCGCGGCCCAGCGTCTTGATCGTAACCGCGTTACCCGGCCACGCCAGCGCAGTGGCGTACAGGGTGTCACCTTTGGTCGTGAACCGAATGTCCTCACCCGTAAAGGCTGACCGCTGGGTATCCGTGAACTGCCCTTCGCTGATTTGTGTTGGGCCTTCTCCAAAAATTTTCCAGGGCCGGGTGTCGTGGATGGCTTCCCCATTCAGCGCCAACCAGTCGCCAATCGCCAGCAGCAGTTGTTGCTCCGGCTCAGGGATGGTTCCATCCGGGCGCGGGCCAATGTTGAGCAGCAGCGAACCGTTTTTGCTGACAATATCAACCAGATCAGCCACAATGTCAGCAGCGGTTTTGTAATCCTGGTTCTGGATATACCCCCAGGAGTTTTTCGAGACGGCGGTGTCGGTTTGCCAGAACAACGGGCGAATACCGGCCAACTGCCCGCGCTCCACGTCAAATACCGCCGTGCCCTCCGGGAACGCCTCAAGTTTGTAGTTGATCGCTACCCCGCGATTCCACTGCGCGCCCCGATTATAGTAATAGGCGGCAAACTGCTGAAGATACGGCGCAAACGCATTTTGTTCAATCCACCAGTCAAACCACACCAACTGCGGCTGGTATTTATCCACCAGCTCACAATTGCGCGCCAGCCAATCCGCCAGATAGGCGGCGTCCGGTTTGAACTCCCAATCGCGGCTGAACCAGGCTTGATCTTCCCAATTGCGCGGGCCGGGTCGGGCTGGCCCGTAAAAGGCGCGGTACTGTTCGTCCTGAACGTCGGAGTCGAACTGCATCCCGCCGTTCAGGAACCACCAGTGTTCCGCCCGATGGTTCGATACCCCAAAAATCAGATCATGCTGGCGCACCGCTTGGGCCAGTTCGCCAATCAAATCCCGCTTCGGCCCCATCTTTGCCGCCGTCCAGTCCGAAAGCGCTGAGTCATACATGGCAAACCCATCGTGATGTTCCGCCACCGGCACAACATAGCGCGCCCCGGCCTTTTTAAATAACTGCGCCCACTGATCGGGGTCGTAGTTCTCGGCTTTGAACAGCGGAATAAAATCCTTATAGCCAAATTTGGTGTGCGGGCCATAGGTTTCGACATGATGTTTAAATTCGGCGGAACCGGGCAAATACATATTGCGGGGATACCATTCGTTGCCAAAGGCCGGTACAGCATACAATCCCCAATGGATAAAAATGCCGAATTTTGCATCCTGATACCAATCGGGCACGGTATAGTTTTTGAGCGAGTCCCACGACGCCTGAAACGGCCCGCTGGTTATCACCTGTTCGATTGCAGTCATTTTACCTCCATCAAAAGTACATTTAGTTGGCCGCTGCCCAAATTAAAGGTCAATTGTGATGGCGCGGCCTTCATACAAAACCGTTCTGTCTGGTGATGCCGGTTGACTGTATGGGCTGCCCCCTACGATAATTCGAAATTCGCGCGTCTGGGACATCCCTGGATACTGGCCCTGGCGTTCATGCAGGGTTAGCTGTCGGGTTTTATCATCCCAGGAGAGGCGAATCAAAGCGAAATGTCCCTGCTCATAGTTGTAGTTATCCCCCTCATCGTCATACAGGGTGAAACGGCCATCCTGTCCAGGATAGATATGCAGTTCAAGCGGGGCGTTGGGTTGTTCATCGGCATAATTCACATCAGGGCCAACCGGCACAATCGCCCCACTACGGACATACAGCGGCAGCGTGTCCAGCGCCGCTTCCGCGCAGATGGTTTGGCCGCCCGCGTACCGCTGCCCAGTCCAGAAATCGTACCAGTCCGCGCCCTGGGGTAAGTAAACCGGGCGGGTTTTGGCAGCGCCCTCAATAACGGCGGAGGCAGCGGCGAAGTACATGGGCTGTGTTACCGGGTTGACGAGAAACGCTGGCCCGAACATAAATTGATCGCCAACGTTATAAGTATTCGGGTCACAGCGGAAATCAAATGGCAAGGCGCGCAGCATGGTGTAATTTTCATGCGTGACCAGCCCCGCCAGGGAATAGATATACGGCATCAAGCGATAACGCAGCCGTAGGAATTTTACCAGCGTGTCGTAAAACAAGTCTCCCGGTTCGCCGAAACGCCAGATTTCACGGGGTGTATCGGTGCCATGCGCCCGGAACATCGGCAGAAAAGCCCCATACTGGAACCAGCGCACGTACAATTCGCGGTAGCCCAGATCCTCAACGCCGAGATCGTAGTCGCCGCTCCAGAACCAGAGATTGGGATCATTTTTGACAAAAAACGCGCCGACATCCACCGTCCAGTAGGGTAAGCCGGTGGCGCAGAAATTCAGCCCGTCGGCAATCTGGCGGCGCAGGGTGTCCCAGGTCGCGGAAACATCGCCAGACCAGGTAATCGTGCCGTAACGCTGCTGTCCGGCATACGCCGAACGAGTCAGGTTAACCACTCGTTTATCGGTGTCAGTCTGGCGCTGGCCCTCGTAAATCCCCTGGGAGTGCAGCAGGGAATAGGCGTTGATATATTCCGGGTCGAGATACCGCTTGGCTTCTTCCGTGTTGATGCGCTGACGTTCTTCCGGTTCGGGTTTAAAGGCGCCCGACCAATCCGACTGAAAGGGTTCGGTGCAATCGCACCACCAGGCATCAAGCCCGTGAGCGAACAACCCTTCATTAGCTTGTTTCCAATACAACGCCCGCGCCTTGGCCTGAAAAGCGTCGTAGGTGGCCTGGTTGCCGAGCAGACAGCCCTGATCGCGCATTTCACGCCAGTTGCCGCCGCCGGGATCCATAATCGGCCAGATCGAAATCATCAAACGGGTATGCAGCCGGTGGAGATCGGCCATCAGGCCCTGCGGATTGGGAAAGCGTTCGGGATCGAATGTCTTCTGCCCCCACAGGTCATTCGGCCAGGATTTCCAGTCCTGCACAATGCAGTCGAGCGGCAGACCCCGTTGCCGATATTCCTGGACGACAGCCAGCAGTTCCGTTTGTGAGCGATACGTTTCTTTGGACTGGATATAACCAAAGGCCCAGCGCGGCAGCAGGGTAGTTTTCCCGGTTAGCTGCCGAATACGCTGGACAATTTGATCGAATTCCGGGCCGTAAATGAAATAATAATCCAGCTCATCATCAACGTCCGTCCACAGATAGGAACCAAACGCATCATCATGAAAAGACATCATCGAATAACTATCCAGCAGGAGGCCGTAGCCGCGCGTCGAGAGCAGCACCGGAACCACCACCTTCATATTTTGCTGGTATAAATACTGGTGCTGGCCCCGCAGATTCATCATGCCTTCTTCATGGGAACCCAGCCCGTACAAGGCTTCACCCGGCAGCCATTCGAATTCCAGTTTGGTGTGGAACGCTTGCCGGTCAACCACTTGTTTGGCCGATAACGCCAGGGCGCGCACCCCATCCACATCTTTCTGGATTTGAGTCTTAACCGTTTCGTCAAATACCGATTTGACCACCTCGACAGGGACGAGCGTTTTGCCCCCACGATCCGGTTCTTTGGTCAAAATCTGGCCGGAACCATCCAGATACGTGAAAGCGCCGGTCTGCCGGTTGATTTGAATGGATAACTTGGGCGTTGAGAACCAGAGCGCTTCAGAGGTTTCACGCACCTCAAAATCAACCGTTATGCCAGTTGTCGGTTGGATCATCAGACTTGCTTTAGTGCTGAAGGCTGACGTCGGCGCCAACCGCACGCGAACAATACAATCTGAATAGGCGGTCAGTTCCAGAAAGCCACTGGGGGTTTCGATAATCACGGTATGGCCGTGAACCGTGTATTGGATCGAAGGCAAGGGTGTACTCCAAGTTTTAAAAGGATCAAGGTCTTTCACGGCAGCCAAACACATTTTGTCATGCTGCGGTTCGGGTTGTGCGCCGCCTGGTACGACCAAATTAAAAATGTTGGTTGTTGGGGTGGGTCTAAAACACACCCGTGTAGCGTGTTTCCGGTTCAATCTCAGCGGACGCCACAAGTGGCGTCCCTACACAGCCACTGTAGGGACGGGGCTTGCCCCGTCCGCTGGAATGGTTATCGAGTCTGATTTTGATAATTGGCCGTTTTCGACGGCCCAAACGCTTAACTTTGTTGCTATGGGGCGAGTCTGAGACCCACCCGATAAAAGTCATCCCGCAATTGTTATAACGGTATTTAGCCTTTGACGGCGCCAGCGGTTAACCCGGAAAGAATGAACCGCTGCCCAAGCAAATAGATAATCAGCACCGGCAGCACCGTTAATACAATATCTGCCGAAACCAGATTCCAATCTTGCTGGAACTGTCCAAAAAAGTTATAGACCGCCAGCGTCATCGGCCAATAAGCGCTGTTGTTTAAATAGTAAAGTGGGAGGAGGAAATCATTCCAGATGCCGACAAAACTCAGCACCCCGGCGGTAACAATTACCGGCACTAACAGCGGGAAGATGACCCAAAAGAACAGGCGGTAGGGGCCGCAGCCATCAATAATGGCCGCTTCATCCAGTTCGCGGGGGATGGCATCCACAAAGCCATAAATCAGGAAAATATTGAAGGGAATCTGCGTCGCCGCATACAGAATAATAATCCCCACCTGCGTGTTAATCAGATGGGTGAGCTGCATAATTTTGGTTAGAGTAAAGAAGTTCATGGGCATGGCGATGCCCATAACGACAAAAAAATAGACAAACCGATTCAAGCGGCTTTTATTCCGGGATAAAACGTAAGCGGCCATAGACGCCAGAATCGAGCTGATGACGGTAGCGCTGGTGGCGTACAGCATACTATTCTGGAAAGTTTGCGCTAATTTCCCCCGCTCAATCACGGTGTTAAAGTTTTCAAAATGGAGCGACTGCGGCAATGCGGCGCTCATGGTGCGCGCCCCTGCCGAATCCTTGAGTGAATTAACGACCACCAGATAGACCGGAATCACGACCAGCAAACAGGCGAAGATCGCTATCAGATTGTTGCGCGTGCCTTGCAGGAGTTTATTGGTTTTATTATTGAGCAGCATGGTTAGGCCTCAACCGGATCGCGTGTGAGCTGGCGCACGATAAAAAAGCCAGCTACCGTCATGACAATAAACAACACACTGGAAAGTGCCGTGCCAACGCCATACCGGCCTTTGGAAAATTCATCAAAGACGGCGGTAAAAACCACATCCGTTGCGTAACCAGGGCCGCCCCCCGTCAAAACGTAAACCATATCAAATACGCGCAAACCGTATAACAAATTAAGAACCGTGACCACCGTGAGCGCCGGAACGAGCAGCGGCAGCGTGACAAAGCGGAAGCGCGCAAATGCGCTGGCGCCATCAATCTCCGCCGCTTCATAATATTCTTCGGGAATAGTTTGGAGACCCGCCAGCAGGATCACCATGATGTACCCGACACCTTTCCAGGTATCCACGCCAATCACGGACAGCATGGCGATATCCGGGTTGGTGAGCCAGGGTTGGGCCAGAGCCTCTAACCCAATTGACCGGAAAAATTCGTTTAAGAACCCCGTTCGGGGATTCAGGATGGATCTGAAGACGAGGCCAACCACGATGGTCGGCAGCACCACCGGTAAGTAGATCACGACCCGATATAAATGAGAGAGGCGGCGAACCCCATAGTTTAAAAGGATGGCAAGCAGCAAACCAAAGACGGTTTTTAAGAAGATCGTGCAAGAGGCGAAAAACAGCGTATTTTGGATGTAATCAAGATAATTTTCACCGCTCGAAAAAATGGTTTTAAAATTATCCAGCCCAACAAAATTCACTTCGGTTGAGTAACGGTTCCAATCGGTGAACGAATAGGCCACCCCCAGGAAACCGGGCAAGACCACAAAAACAATATATAAGGCCAGCGCCCCCAGCGTAAAGTAGAAGGGGTAGATTTTATTTCTCATCGTTAACTTCCGACTTCTGGTTGCTATCTGTGGAGGTGACAACCCAGGCGCTACTTCGAGCCTGGGTTGTCGTTAGCGGTTATCCGCCGTTATCTAAGTACGACCACCGAATTTTTGTGGGATGTTTTCGGAGGGGCGACCTACTAGGTCGCCCTTACACCCAACAGTTTCAATTTGGTTGTACTTAGGTTATTTATCCCAAGCGGGATCCTTGGCGGCCTGCGCCATTTCCGCGCGCCGTTTATCAATGGCCGCCAGAACATCTTTTGGCTCGACATCGCCAACAAACAACGCCGTCAAATCCTGGCCGATGTCCATCCACTGCGGATTAACATAGTTGACCGCCGTCTGGTACACCGTGCCGCGATGTTCCGGTGCGAACGAGTCCAGGAATTCGCGTTGGCTGGGCAGGAGGTTATAGGTCAGCCCGCCAAAAGGCAGTGTCCGCATATTGGGGTCATTATCAATGAGGTATTGCAGGTTTTCCGGGCGGGTGAGGAAATCGAAATACTGTTTGGCCTCGGCGATATGTTCCGAACCGGAGTAGATGAATTTTGTGGGGCCAGCCGGATTAATATTCAGATTTTGATTGTCGGCCAGGGGCATGACAAAAAAGCCGAAAGTATCTGGGCTGACATCGGGATAAGCATCCGCGACTTCCTGCGGGCCGGTCAGTCGGGTTAACCCCATCGCATACTGGCCGGTTGCCAGCGCTTCCGTCGTAAATTCGGTGGTATCGGCCAGGGCATTATCACCAAAGCAGCCCAGGTCATACAGTTCTTTCAACTGCTCCACGGCGGTGAGCATGGTGGGGTCGTCAGCAAACGTGGCCTGGTTCGTATTGAGTTTTTCGGCCAATCCGGGGGTCGCTTCTTCATAACGCGGGCCGAGTTCGGGGAACCACAGAACATGATGCCAACCGGAGGCCACCGGCTCAAAGATGGGGATAATCTCCGTATCCAACAGCGACTCGCAGACGGCTTTCAATTCTGCATACGTGGTCGGGACGCTCAGATTTTGTTCCTCGAAGATAGTCTTGTTGTAGTTGATAACCCAGACATTGGCAACATCCCAGAGCGTCAGCCCGTAGACTTTGCCATTGACGCTGGCCTGAGCCAGGACGAGGGGATCAATCTGTTCAACCCAGGCCTCAGCGGATAAATCCACCGCATTGGCTTCGACATTGTAATTGACGATCAGGTCTGAAACACCACTCTGCCCGCCGAAGATGTCGGCGGCTTCACCGGTGTTCAAACGAGTCTGCAATACGGTAAAATACTGATCGGACGGGATAATTTGATAATCCACATGGATACCCGTCTCGGCCTCGAATTGAGCGCCCAACTCCATCTCAGGTTCCCGGACCCAATCCTGGCTTGCCATATAGGTCAGGGTAACAGCCTCCTGCGCGGAAGCCACGAGACCACCGAGGCCAACCATCGTTATTACCAAAATGGCGACTAGAACGAGCTTTTTCATGACATTTTCTCCTATAGCAGTACTAAATAAACGATTTTTTGCGGTGACAACAAACCGGTAACAAGCAAAACAAAACTAACGGGTCAGCAGCATCGGTTAACCCTCCTTCACCAGTAATGGTTGTTGAAAAACGAACCGTTCTTAACCGAGAATGGGCATTAAATCGCCTCTTTCGTACTCTCCCGAATAACGAGTCTGGGGGCGACGAGAATTTGTTGGACTGGTAGCCGTTTTTCTTTGAGCTGATTGGTCATTATCAGGGTGGCCTGATAACTGACTTCATAGGATGACCATTCCAGGGCGGTCAGCGATGGGGTAATGCCGTTGGC
The DNA here is from genome assembly GCA_036261085.1 of Phototrophicaceae bacterium. Taxonomy (GTDB): domain Bacteria; phylum Chloroflexota; class Anaerolineae; order Aggregatilineales; family Phototrophicaceae; genus CFX2. Next base: position 8,463 of record DATALK010000077.1, read on the forward strand.
GATTTCGCCAAAGCCGATTGCCAGCACGGAGCAATCTTCGGGCACACGATACCCCCGCTGGGTTAAGGCTTTAATACTCCCAGCAGCGACCAGATGATTGGTCGCAATAATCGCCGTGAGCTGCGGGCGTTCCTCGAGTAAATCCTGGGTGGCGGCAAAACCTGCTTCGACCCCGCTCAATTCAACTTCCCGGTAATACGAGCCTAAACTGTGTTTTTGCAGCGCTCGTTCATACCCGGCTAGAGAGTGCGCCGCTGGCCCTAACCCGGCAGTACGCCATCTTTCTGGGTAAGTAAGCAGACCAATTTCACGATGGCCTAACGCCACCAGATGGTCAAAGGCCTCAATCATGGCGGTTTCAAAATCGAGATCAATAAAACTGAGGTCTTCCAGGTTGGCACAGCGACCAATCATCACGAAGGGATAATCCTGTTCCCGCAGGAGGTTGACTCGCCAGTCGTCCAGGCTGACCTGCAACAGTATCAGGCCATCAACCTGATTGCTCCGGTAAATATTCAGCAAAGTATCAGGCGTGAGTTGTGAGACCAGAAAGTTCAGAAAATACCCTTGTTTACTTGCCGCCGCCGCTGCACCGATCACATAGGGAATCTCGACGACACTACTCAGCATTTCCGGTGATTCCACCGGATAGTGTAAGGCCAGGGTTTGACTGGGAGCGCCGCGTAATTGGCGGGCCTGGATATGCGGAACATAACCCAGTTCTTTAATCGCCTGATTAACGCGATCGCGCGTCTCGTCGGCTACATAAACTTTATTGTTGAGAATCCGCGAGACGGTGGGGATGGAGACTCCGGCAGCCTTCGCCACATCGGCAATGGTGATATTGGGTTTCGAATTCGAGAACTTTTTGGGATACATGCCTAAAAATCTTGAAATGTCTTCTGATAACGATTTCTGATAACGTTATCATAAATCAAATCGGTTGTCAACCAACGGGAAATTAACCGCCTTGGGGTGTATTTCACTTGAGTGCATAAATGCACTCATCCCCCCAGCCCTCTTCCTTAAAGCGTAGTTGAAAATTAGGCTGTAGCTGTTTTGAACGAGAATTTTAGGGGCCACACTGTGAGGGTACGGACACAACAGCTCGTGTCCGTACCCTACCGATCTTGAAATCCTGGCGCTTAAGCTGTTGAACCGCAGCCAGGATGCGGCGGTTAGCGCCGCGCTAAACTCAGGGGCAGTTGGCGGCGGGAAAGGTGATTTTCATGGTTGTGCCGTGTCCCAATTGGCTTTCGGCAGTGATCGTGCCGTGATGCGCTTCCACAATGGATTTGGCAATCGCCAGTCCCAGGCCGGACTCGCCATCATTCTGGGAACGGGATTCCTCCACCCGGTAAAAACGCTCAAAGACGTTGGGGAGTTTATCCGCTGCAATTCCAGTTCCCGTGTCCGTGACCGTCAATAAGAGGTGATCTGGTGATGAAGCGGCCCCCAGGGTAATTGAACCACCGGCGGGGGTGTAATGCAGCGCATTGGTGACCAGATTGGCGAGGACCTGCACCAGCCGCTCCCGATCAACCTGGATTTCCGGCAGGTTCGCGTCCGCCTGAATCCGTAAAGTCACGCCCGCTTCTGCCGCAAGTGGCTCAAACGACTGCCGCACCTGTTCCAGCAGTTCAGCGGCCTGGATGGGCTGACATTCCAGCTTTAATTCGCCAGCATCGGCCAGCGACAGGGTGCGCAAATCATCAATCAGGCGTTTCAGCAGCGTGGTTTCCTGGTACATAATATCAAACCGCGCGGAGGTCGGTTTTAAAGTGCCATCCCGCAGCCCTTCCAGATAGCCGGTGATGACGGTTAACGGCGTGCGCAAATCATGGGCGATGTCCGCCGTCATCTGTTTGCGCAACTGGTTCGCCCGGTAAATTTCGGCGCTCATCTGGTTGAAGGTCTGGGCCAGTTGCCCCAACTCATCCTGAGATCGCACCTCAACCCGCTGGTTTAAGTCGCCGTGTTTCATGGCCGTAATGGCTTTTGCCAGTTCGCGCAGGGGGCGCAAAAAATGCCGGGAAAGCAACACACCGATCAACAGCGCGGCGGAACTCGCCACAACCCCGCTAAAAAATAAAGCCTGATAGGCCGCATTTAAATAGTTCCGTTCGCGCGGCCCCAGTTCCGGCGGCGGCACGGCCAGCAGCGCGGTAGCAACGTGTTTTCCATTAACAAGAATGGGAATGCCATCCGCCAGTTGGTTGTCATCCAGCCGCTGATTAGTGTGAAACGGGCCAAAACCCGCTACGATCACCCCCCGCGTATTCGCCAGCGCAAATAACCGCACCAGAGGAAAGCCAGGATCAGAAGAGATTTGGCTCTGATCCAACCAGACTTCCAGGCCATCCCACCCACCATGATTTTGATAATACGCCATCACGCGGTCAATGAAAAAATTCTCAGCCTGCTCCATCCGCAGGCGATCATATTGGGTAGTGGTCGCCCGATAGGCCAGCAAGCCGATCAGCGCGACACCGATTAAACTGGTTAGCAGCAGGGTAGCAAGCCATTTAAAGGTCAGCGAACGCATCATGCGCTGATTTCTTCTAACTCATCATTAAAACGATAACCGACCCCGAAAACGGTCAGGATATACCGGGGATTGCCGGAATCGGGTTCAATCTTGGTGCGCAAATTGCGAATGTGAACGTCAACCGTGCGTTCGACATTTTCAAAAGCGTTGCCCTTCAACCGCTCCAGCAGCGCGGTGCGGGAAAACACCTGCCCCGGCGCGGCCATCATAATGGACAGCAGTTCAAATTCCGAGGGCGTCAGTTCGATGCGGCGGCTGCCGACCAGCACCAGGCGCGTCTTTTTATCCAGCACCACTTCGCCAACCCGCAGCACGGAGGGCGAGGTTTCTTCTTCGTAAGCGCGCCGCAGCACAGCCCGAATCCGGGCGACCAGTTCCGCCATGCCAAAAGGTTTGGTGACATAATCATCCGCCCCCAATTCGAGGCCAACGACTTTGTCGGTTTCCTCGATTTTGGCGGTGAGCATAATCACCGGCGTGTTCCGCTCTTTCCGAAAATGCCGGAGGAATTCAAAGCCGTCCATTTCCGGCATCATAATGTCCAACAAGACCAGATCGGGCTTTTCATGGCGGGCCACATAGAGCGCCTCCCGGCCATTATTGGCTGTCACCGAGCGAAAGCCGTTCTCGGTGAGATAATCGGCAATCAAACGCTGGACGCTGATTTTGTCGTCCACAATAAGGATGGTTTTCATCGTCATCTATCCTTCACCACTAGTTCCAGCATAACATGGAACCAGCACTCCATGATGAATAATTTATCGCCCTCAGCTATTGGGGGTTATTTCTCGCAGCTGCGCCAGAATCCGCAGGAAAGCCGAATAGTCGCTGATCTCAATACCGTCCAAAATCTGGCGTTCAATCCCCTGAGCGGTGTCATGGATTTGCTGGCGATAGGTCTGCGCCTTATTCGTCAGATAAATATGAA
>DATALK010000079.1:0-9057 GCA_036261085.1 Phototrophicaceae bacterium
GCCAAAGAAGCCAACGCGGCAGTGGTCATTCTGGACACCGCCGGACGACTGCAAATTGATGACGATATGATGACGGAGCTGGAGGAAATCAAGCGCCGCACCAATCCGGCAGAAATTCTGCTGGTAGCGGACTCGATGACCGGCCAGGAAGCCGTCAATATCGCGCAGGGCTTTAATTCGCGCGTGGGCATCACCGGCCTGATTTTAACCAAGATTGACGGTGACGCGCGCGGCGGCGCGGCCATTTCGATGCGCGCCGTAACCGGTGTGCCGATTAAGTTCCTCGGCACGGGTGAGAAGATTGACGGTTTTGAAGTCTTCCATCCTGACCGGCTGGCCTCCCGCATTCTGGGCATGGGCGATGTCTTAAGCCTGATCGAAAAAGCGGAAGAAGCGTTTGACGAACAGGAAGCCCTGAAGCTGCAAAAGAAACTGATGGAAAATCAGTTTACGCTGCAAGATTTTCTGGAACAGCTCCAGAAAATTCGCAAGATGGGGCCAATCACGCAGATTATGAGCATGATTCCTGGTATGGATCGGATGAAAAATCAGATTAACCAGGAAGAAGCTGAACAACGTATGAAAATGGTGGAAGCCATTATTCACTCGATGACAGCCGCCGAACGCCAAAACCCCAAAGTGCTCAACGCCAGCCGCCGCAAGCGGATTGCCACTGGCAGCGGGGTGGAAGTGCGCGACGTGAATGAAGTCTTAAAGCAGTTCCGCGATATGCAAAAGTTGATGGCACAAATCGGCAAGGGACGAATGCCCCGGATGCCCGGCTTCCCTGGCGCGATGCGCTAACATTGTGAACAACCACGTAGGGACAAAAGTTCCTACAATTTAAAGAGGAGAAAAAGCTCATGGTTCGTATTCGTCTTCGCCGGGTGGGATTAAAGAAACAGCCCAGCTACCGGATTATCATCACTGACCAGCATAATGCGCGCGGCAGCGAATATCTGGAAAACATTGGTTATTACAACCCCCGCACCGAACCGCCGACAAATGATGTTGACGAAGAACGTGCGCTGTACTGGCTGAGCATGGGCGCGCAGCCCAGCGATGCCGTGCTGAACATTCTCAAACGGATCGGAACCTGGGGTCGCTTTGAACGCCTGCGCAAGGGTGAAGCCCTGCAAGCCCTGGTGGAAGAAGCGAATGCCGCCCGCGCGGCGGCGACGCCCGTCAGCCCGAAGACGCGCCGCCCCTCCCCCGCCGCTGGTCAAGGACGGAATGCTGCCGAAGAAGCCGCTTCATAATACGCGAGGTTTAAGCGGTGGAACAGCTCATTGAATATATTGCGAAGAGTCTGGTGGATGACCCCGCCGCTGTTAAAGTTTTCCGGCGGGTTTCCGGCGGAACCTTGGTACTGGAACTCCACGTCGCCCAGGAAGATACCGGGCGCGTCATCGGTAAGGGCGGGCATGTCGCTAACGCGATGCGCGCGCTGCTCCGGGCCAGTGCCGACGAACGTTACAATAAGGTCATCTTAAAGATCGTTTAGTTTGGTTGGCATGAACACACCAAATGCAAACAACCGGGGGCCACAGCGCCCCCCTTATTTGTTAATCGGGGAAATCCTGCGTCCGCACGGGATCGCTGGCGAACTCCGCACGCGCATCCTCACCGCCTACCCCGAACGCCTGGCCGAACTCAAAACCATTTACCTGGGATCGAATGCCGAAGCATCGGACATCAAACCATACTCGCTGCAAGGTGTACGCTTCCATCAGGGTTATGCCTTGCTGAAACTAAAAGGCGTGAATGATCGCAGCCAGGCGGAAATTTTTCGCCAACTGTTTGTGATGGTCGCCATTGATGACGCGGTACCATTGGAAGCGGGCGAAGTGTACCTGTACCAGTTGATCGGGATGCAGGTACAGACCGAGGCTGGGGACATCCTCGGTGAAATCACCGAAGTGCTGGAAACCGGCGCGAACGATGTTTATATCGTCGCCAGCCCGCAATATGGTGAAGTTCTGATCCCGGCGACCGCCGAAACAATCTTAGAAACCAACGCTGAAAACCGGCGCGTCACCGTCCGGTTGCCCGAAGGTCTGCTGCCCAACCCCTAAAACCACGCTTGACAAGCCAAACAATCGCTTGCTATGCTGTGCATTGTTCTCATTTATTTGTTCCATTGAGTATTCATTGTGAGTGATTGTCAATATTGGCTTGGCTTTAGCTTGGTGCCAGAAATCGGCCCCAAGCGGCTCTCGCATCTCTTAACGGCGTTTGGCAACCTGGCCGCCGCGTGGACAGCTACCGAAACACAGTTACACCAAAGCGGGCTGGAAAAACAACCGCTCACCAATCTGCTCCAGGTGCGGCAGCAGCTTGATCTGGACGCTGAAATGGCGAAGGTCGAAAAAGCAGGCGCGCGGTTGGTCACGTTAGTGGATGACGAGTATCCCGCGCCGTTAAAAACCCTGCCGGATGCGCCAGCGGTGCTGTATGTCCGCGGGAGGCTGACCCCCGACGATGAGCGGGCCTTAAGCGTGGTCGGCACACGCCGGGCCACCAGCTACGGACGGGATGCCGCCTATTCGTTTGCTAAACAACTGGCGGCCCAGGACATTACGATTATCAGCGGGCTGGCGCACGGCATTGATAGTGCCGCACACCGGGGCGCGTTGGATGGCGGCGGGCGCACGCTGGCCGTCTTAGGCTGTGGCATTGACCGGATTTACCCGGCGGATAATCAAAAGCTGGCAACGGATATTCTGCGGCATGGGGCGATTATCAGCGAATTTCCGATTGGTACGCCGCCGGAAGCCCACAATTTCCCCCGCCGCAACCGCATTATCAGCGGCTTAAGCCTGGGGGTGCTGGTGGTGGAAGCGCCGGAAAAAAGCGGCGCGCTCATCACCACGACGATGGCGGCGGAACAAGGGCGCGAGGTGTTTGCCATTCCGGGGAACATTTTTAATCCGATGAGCAGCGGCACCAACCGGCTGATTCAGGACGGAGCGAAGCTGGTCATGACGGTTGAAGATATTCTGGAAGAACTCAACATTGTGCACACGGCGGTGCAAACCAGCAAAGTCACCGAGCGGATTATTCCAGCCAACGACATTGAAAGCCGCCTGCTGGAACACCTGGGAGCCGACCCGATTCATGTGGATGATTTAACCCGCTTGAGCGGCCTGCCGGTAGCGACGGTCAGCAGTACCCTAACGATTCTCGAACTGAAGGGACTTGCGCGAACGGTAGGACAAATGCAATATTGCTTGGTACGGATACACTAGTGACGGGGTAATAGGTAAAGGGGATCAAAACAGTGCAGCATTATTACGCGATGATTATGGCCGGTGGTGGTGGCACACGCTTGTGGCCGATGAGCCGTCAGGATATGCCCAAGCAGCTTTTATCACTGGTCGAAGAATTTTCCATGTTCAAAACCAGTGTTGACCGGTTGGCCCCCCTGTTTACACCGGATCGCATTTATGTTGTCACCGGACGTAAGTATGTGGACACCATGCGCGCCCAGGTGCCGGAAATCCCGGCGGAAAACTTCATTATTGAACCCTACGGCAAAGACAGCGGCCCCGCTGCCGCCTTAGGCATGACCGTTATTCAGAAGCGCGATCCGCAAGCGACGGTGGCCGTGCTGGCGGCGGATCACCACATCACCCACAAGGAAAAATTCCGGGATGTGCTGGCAGCGGCGTATGATGTCGCGCAGCAGGGTTATATCGTCACGCTGGGCATTTCACCTTCCTACCCGGCAACGGGCTTCGGCTACATCCGCCAGGGAGAAAAACTCTGCGACAGTAACGGCTTCACCTGTTACCACTCGCGCGGCTTCACCGAAAAACCCAATGTGGTCACAGCCACGACCTTTCTGGCGTCAGGCGAATATAGCTGGAATTCCGGCATGTTCATCTGGACAGCCAAACGAGCGATGGAAGAATTTACCCGCCAGCAGCCCGCCATGCACACCAGTCTGATGAAACTCCAACCCGCCGTAGATACGCATGAATTCGAGGAAAAACTCGACGAGGCGTGGAACGAAATTACCAAAATTTCGCTGGACTACGCCGTGATGGAAGGCGCGGAAAAAATCGCCGTCATCCCGGTAGACATCGGCTGGAACGATGTCGGCAGTTGGGCTTCACTCTACGAAGTCCTGAAGCTGGATAAATTCGGCAACGGCTTTAAAGGCCGCCAACCGGAACGAGTCATCCTGGACACCCGCAACACCCTGGTGTACAGTGACAAACTCACCGTCACCATTGGCGTTAATGATCTGATCGTCATTGAAACGCCGGATGCGCTGCTCATCTGTCATAAAGACCGAACTCAGGATGTCAAAGATGTCGTCAACCATCTGTTGACCACCAAGAACTATAAGTACCTGTAACTGACGGGGTTACGTTGTAATCGAAGGAACCGGCATGAGTGATATGATCCAGGCCTACTGCGTCAAATGCAAAACCAAGCGGGAAATTGGCAGCCCGCAAGCAGTCTATACGGATAAGGGAACCCCGGCCACCCGGGGCCAGTGTCCAGTCTGCGGCACAACGTTGTTCCGCATGGGTGCAACCGATGCGCACGCGAATCTGCCAAAACCCGAAAAGGTGGTCACGCCCAAAACGGCGAAGACTACCAAAAAAACCAAGCCCAAAACGAAGGGCAGCAAGGCCGCCACCCAGTCCGAGCCGAAAAAGTCGGCCCGATCCGGCGGCCCGGTAGGCAAACTGGTCATCGTGGAATCGCCCGCGAAGGCCCGGAGTGTCAGTAACTTCCTGGGCAAAGGTTACACGGTTAAGGCCTCCAAAGGCCATGTCCGGGATTTGCTGGTCACGCAGTTGTCGGTAGATGTCGAAAAAAACTTTGAACCCAAGTACCGTGTACCCAACGACAAACGCGAAATCGTCAGCGAACTCCGGTCCGCTGTCGAAAAAGCCACCGAAATCTACCTCGCCACCGACCCTGACCGCGAGGGGGAAGCGATTGCGTGGCATTTAATCGCCGCTGCCGATATTGACGCCAGCAAAACCAAGCGTGTAGTCTTCCATGAAATCACCCAACCAGCGATTCAGGAGGCGTTCGGCCACCCACGCATCCTGGATATGAATCTGGTCAACGCGCAGCAGGCCCGCCGCATTCTTGACCGGCTGGTCGGTTATAACATCACCGAACTGCTCTGGGAAAAAGTGCGCAATCAGCTTTCGGCGGGACGCGTCCAGAGTATTGCGGTGCGATTGGTCGTTGACCGAGAGCGCGAAATCGAAGCCTTTGCGCCGGAAGAATATTGGACGCTGGACGCCCAGTTGCAAAAACAGGCCGCCAATGGCAAACACGACAATAAAGCCTTTGTCGCCCGGCTGGTAAAAATCCAGGGAAATGACGTTAACTTCCACCGCGAAGCCGATGTGCTGCCGCATCTGGATATTCTGGAACGCAGCCAGTACAACATCAGCGATGTCAAACACGGCACGCGCCAGCGCAAACCGTCCGCGCCGTTTACCACCAGCACGCTCCAACAGGAAGCCTCGCGGCGGTTAGGTTTTACCGCGCGGCGCACCATGACGATTGCCCAACAGCTTTATGAAGGTATGGACATCGGCGCGACGGGTTCAATCGGTTTAATCACCTACATGCGTACCGACAGCACCCAGGTCTCGACCCAGGCGCAGGCGGAAGCCCGCAGTTTCATCCACAACCGGTTTGGGGAAAAGTATCATCCAGAACGGCCTCCGATTTACCAGACCAAAGCCAAGGGCGCGCAGGAAGCCCATGAGGCCATTCGGCCCACCAGCGTCATGCGCGAACCCGACCAGATGAAAAACTATCTGAATCGGGATCAGTTCCGGTTGTACCAACTCGTCTGGCAGCGGTTTGTTGCCAGCCAGATGGCAAACGCGATTTATAACACCCTGCGCGTGGAGATCAACGCCGGGTTAAACACCCAAGAGCGGCCCTACCTGTTCCGCGTCTCCGGCAGCACCATTAAGTTTCCCGGCTTCCTCGCGCTGTATGAGGATGCCCGTGATGAAGATGTTGCGCCCGACGAAGACGAAGGCCGCATTCTGCCCGAACTGGCCGTTGGTGACCTGCTCGATTTGCTCCGCCTGCTGCCGGAACAGCACTTCACGCAACCGCCGCCGCGTTACACCGAAGCGACGTTAGTCCGCACCCTGGAAGAATATGGCATTGGTCGGCCCAGCACTTACGCACCCACCGTTGCCACGATTCAAGACCGGGAATATATCGAAAAGCAGGACAAACGCCTGGCCCCCACCGAAACCGGCAAAACGGTAAACGACCTGCTGGTCGAGTTTTTCCCGGATGTGATGGATTACCAGTTCACTGCCCGCATGGAAGACCAACTGGATGATGTCGCGGAAGGCCACCGCGAATGGCACGGCATGATGGGGACATTTTATTCACCCTTTTCCCAGCAGCTTGAGGCCGCGCGCGTTAAAATGCCGCAAATCCGCCAGGAAGAACTGGTCGGGCGCGACTGCCCGGAATCTGGTCATCCGCTGGTGATACGGTACGGACGCTTTGGTAAATTTATCGGCTGTTCCAACTACCCGGAATGCCGCTATACCGAACCCTGGTTGGAGCGCACGGGCATCCTCTGCCCAGTGTGTGGTAAAACCCACGCTGGTGAAATCATCGTGCGCAAATCGCGCAAAGGGCGCATCTTTTACGGCTGCACCCGCTACCCTGACTGTGACTACACCAGTTGGAAACGCCCGCTGGTGCGTCCCTGCCCCAACTGCGGCGGCCTGCTGATCGAGCAAAACCGCACGACAGCCCAGTGTGCCAACTGTGAACACACCTACCAGATGGATGAATTGGGCGAAAGCACAGTCGAACTGGCTTAGATTAGAGCTACTTGCAGGAATACAACTGAATTTGTTCCTGCAAGTATTTATTTTGTTGCAGCCATAGGTCAAGGGTTTATTGTCGTTCTGCGGAAATGTACTGTACAATAGATTTTAGTTTGAATCGGGGCTGTTACATGACCTTACAAGGAAAGGCTGTAAGCTGATGATAAAAAAAATCCGAGACACCATTACCGGTCTATGGCCGGTTATAAAACCCTACATCCCCAAACCTCGGCTCATTATTGTGATCGTGGTAGCTTTTTTAGTCGGCCTTTTCTGGGGGTATGTCCTTGATCCGACCCGGTTTTATGATACAGACCCCAGCCAACTCGGCCAGGGCTGGCAGGATCAGTGGGTGCAGCTTATTGCCGCCAACTATGCCCAGCAAACCGCTAATGCCGCCCCGACTGAGCAGCTCAACCAAAATACGATTATTCTACTGCGAGCCGTTGATAACCCGCAGGAAATTGTCAACCGGCTGGGGCTGGTTGACATCAGCGCCTTAGCCGCCCAGGCCGGGGCCGGCACGCCAGCCGATACACCGACCCTATTCGCCCAAATTCGCCCCTGGATTTTAGGAACGATTGTTGTCGCGCTGGTCGTCCTCTTCTCTCCGATAGTCTACGGCTTTTACATTAGCTCGCTGGTGGTTGAACCCATTCAGAGGTTTATCAAGCAACGACGCGGTGGTGGCCCGGCTGCCGGTGCGGGAGCCGTAGTCACAAACATTAAACAATCCCGCGAACTGGCACAAAAGCTGGCAAAAGAAGAAGCCGCCGCGCCCACGACCAACTATGGCCCACCCGTCACCCGCCATGTCTCCATGTACTTCCCGGGCCGGTCATTTGATGACTCGTTTGCGATTGAAGATGCCAGCAATGATGATGAATTCCTGGGTGAATGCGGCGCGGTCATTTCCGAAACTATCGGCGTCGGCGACCAGCAAAAAGTGACCGCTGTTGAAATCTGGCTGTTTGATAAAGATGACTTTGTGCGGACATTAACCGGTGTGTTCGCATCGGAAAATGCCTACAATGACCCGGCCACACGCTCCAAACTGGACCCGAAAGGCCCCGTTATCCTAGCGCAGCCGGGGGCGATTATCCCGCTGGAAACCAACGCCCTACGGTTGCAAGCGCGCGTCGTAGATATTACCTACGGCACCGGGCCGCTGCCCGCCAACAGCTACTTCGATAAAATCACGATTGAACTCCTGGCCTGGCGTAAAGATGCCACAGCGGCCAGCGCCGGACAGCCGCTCCCCACCGCAATCCCGGTGGCGGCACCGCTGCCGACGGCTCAACCAGCCTATGCACCGCCAACCACCGCTGCACCGGTCTTTACACCGCCAACGATGCCCAGCGCACCGCTGCCAACCTCGACCTATACGCCACCGGCCCCCACTTCGATGCCAGCAACAACACCGCCGCCTGCCGCCCCCAATTATGGCGCGGGCGTAGCGCCCATCAAGCCGCCGCCCATCCAACCCCCACCGGCTCAAACACCGCGCCGTCAGGACGATGATCCGTTCAGCGGCACAGGGGACTGGACGCCCGTGAATTAGGTATCGGCGAGCCTTCTCACATTGAATCGAATTGCCCCGGCAAACACCGGGGCAATTTTATTAACAGCGCTTGAGCGGGCTATTTCGGGCTGGCAGCCGAAACCCCTTTGGCCGCCGCGCTCATGTTCAGACCGCTGATGCCATACAGCACCCCGCCCACCAGAATTGATAAAATGGCAATGATATTACCGGCAGCACCTAACAGCAGCGCCGGTGAATTGGCAACCCCGATCAGCCCCAGGAAGTACACAAAAAAGCCTTCCTGAACGCCAATGCCGCTGATTGAAATCGGCAGACGAATTAAAACCAGGCTGATTGGCACAAGGATAAAAAAGTACAGCGGCGCGACCTCCAGGTGAAACGCCAGTGCGAGACAATAATTCACCCAGATCGGCAGCAAATTCTCAGCCAACGACAGCACAAAAAACAATGCCAGCGCCGGTTTATGCTGACGATAGCCCTGGTAGGACTGGTAAATTTCTTTCAGTTTGCGCCCCAGGCGATACTGCTCCAGATGAATATGGCGCCCGCGCAGCCAGCCTTGCAGATGCAGGCTAATCGCACGATTCAGCGACAGATAAATCACCGCCAGCAGGATCACCAGGAGGATCACCAGCACCCAGAAAAAATCCCAGATGCCAGCAAAAAAAT
>DATALK010000318.1:0-6090 GCA_036261085.1 Phototrophicaceae bacterium
TCCGCCTTGATTTTGAGCGTACTGCTGCTCCCCGGTCTCACGCTGGAAGCCTATCTCCGCCGCCAGCAGCGCTTTGTTTACCAGCGGCGCACCCGCAATCCGCTGTACGTCACCGGTTGGTTGAGCTGCCTGTTGTGTTTACTGATCCTGACGGGCTTAAACGCGCCGCGTGTGTTAATGGCCTGTCTACTGGCATTAGTCGTCTGGATACCCGCCCAATGGGTGATTAACCGGTACGTGACCAAAATCTCGACCCACGCAGCGGTCGCAGCGGGGTGTGCCAGTGGGTTGTTGCTCCTGGGTGAGTTGCCCACCCTCCTGGCGCAGCTGGTGGTGTTGGCATTGGTGATCATCACCATCTGGGCGCGGGTAGTGACGAAGAACCATACCCCAACCCAGGTCATTCTTGGTCTGCTGGTGGGCAGCCTGCCCGTGTTTCTGGTCTTTCCGCTGCTGCTAGGCTACCCAGTCTAATGCGCTTCGATAACTTGCATGTGTGTGCCGAGCCTCGTTTGGGCTGGTAGGGGGACGGTTTCATCCCTCCGAGTTGGAGATTTTCAGGCAGGTATCCACATGGACGATAAAAATGTCTGATACCTCATTGGTATCATGGGGTACCAGATTATCAGCATGCGACTCGAAAGCAATCCACTGCCCATCGGCTGAGAGGACAGGGGAAAACGAGTCGCCGTTTCCCTGGTTGCCATCGCTGCTAAGAGAAACGCGGACAGTTCGGCCCGTCTGCCGGTCATGGATGAAAATATCAAACCTGTCGTTGGTATCTCCTGACACGAGGTTACTGGCCTTGGACTCAAAGGCGATCAGTCGACCATCGGCGGAGATGCTGGCGTTCCTGGAAAGACCATTCGCTTCCACTCCATTACTGGCAATTGAAACTCGGTTTGTTTCTCCCGTTACTCGATCGTGAATAAAAATGTCAGGACAGTTGAATGGGGGTGCTGGGCGAGTGGAAATATAATAACAAACAACATTGTTATCATCAGGCACCAGACCGCTGGCCGAGGACTCAAAAACCACAAAGCGGCCATCGGCGGAGATGCCGGGATTGGCCGAGTAACCATACACTTCCGTCCCGTCACTGGCGATTGAAACCCGGGTCGTTTCTCCCGTGATCCGATTGTGAACAAAAATATCGGCGTGAGCGTCATTATCCCCCGCGGCTAAGTTACTGGCATAAGAATCAAAGACCACGAAGCGCCCATCTGCCGAAAGCTTCGGGTGGGAAGAAGTTGCGTTCGCCTGACTGCCATCACTGGCAACCGAAACCCGGCTGATTACCTCAGTTTTCAGATCGTAGACAAAAACATCTAGTTCGTCGTTGGTGTCATCCGGTACGAGATTGCTGGCGAAAGACTGGAAAACAATCAGCTGCCCATCGGCGGAGATAGCGGGGTCTCGAGACATATTATTAGCTTGGGTGCCATCGCTGGCAACCGAGATGCGGAGAGTCCGTCCGGTCTGCCGGTTATGAACAAAAATATCCGCCTCATCATTGGTATCATCCGGTACAAGATTGCTGGCGAAAGACTTAAAAGCGACCAGACGCCCGTCGGCAGAGATGGCGGCATAAGAAGAATTTCCCTGAGCCTGTATTCCTTCACTGGTGGTTGAGATAAGTGTAGTTTCGCCCAGCTCTCGGTCATAGACAAAGATGTCTTCGGTATTCGTAGTATCGGCAGTGAGATTGCTGGCTCTGGATTGGAAGGCCACAAAACGCCCATCGCTAGAAAGCGCTGGGATGGAGGAAGAATTATTCGATTGGGTGCCATCGCTGGCAACGGAAACCCGCTGGATTTCGACTAGGCCACCACAACTGGGGATCTGAGTTGGCGTAGATGAAGGGGAACATGACGCCAGGATTACGCCGATTACCAACAGGATCAGCTTGGGATATACCATTTATTGCCCCCTGAAGGGTGGTGTCATAAAGCGTGATGAAAAGTATAGACCTTTTTCTTGATGCGGTTACTAAGGGGTTTAAGTGAAAACCGATTGATTCGCTTCTAACCACTGAAGGATGATATGCAAATTGTCCTGACTGCGCTGAGACAAATGCTGCGTCTGGTGGGCAATTTCCTGAACGACCTCAGGGGCGGTTATTAACCGCTGCTGGTTGAGATAGGCCTGACACGCGGCGGTGGTTTCCCCGGCAAAATAATCCAACGAAATGCCATAAAACTGACACAGGCGGCGTAACGTATCCAGGCGCGGATCGCGGGTCTGCCCATTCACCAGCTTCGCCAGGGTCTGAACGGACAGATCGGTGGCCGCGGCGATCTCGTGCAGGCTGCATGGTTGGTGCTGTCCAACGATGACCTGACTCAGGAGGAGTTGCAGTTGTTGGGTGGTAGTCAGGGGTTGGTCAGCCGGAAGGCTGTCAGTCGCCGGTAAGGTCATGCTCGCCGTCCAATCCGGGCAGTGGGGGAATCGCAGCGCCGCTCTGACGCAGCTGCTCCGCGGCTTGCACCCACTGGATCACCTTCAGCACATCCCGCTGGGCTTCGGGGGACAACTGGATAGCGCGAAAGGCAATTTCGTTCAGTTCGGGGGGGGGGGGCACTGTTCTGACCTTCGGCCAGCAAGGCATAACAGGCTTCGAGCGTGCGGGTTTCAAAGTAGCGCAGCGGAATGTGAAAGAAGTCACATAAGGCCCGAAGGGTACTCAACTGTGGGTTGGTAATCCGCCCCGTGCGTAACTGGCTCAGGGTGGCGACACTAAGTCCACTCGGCTGGCTGACCTCGTCCAGGGTGTAGGGACGGCCTTCAGGGTGCAGCACCACCTGAAAGAGGAGGTTGATTTGGTCGGCAATAGGCAGAAAGTCAGTGGTCATAAGTGATTTTTATTACACCAAATCTATTGCGCTTATCGTCAACTTATCTATAATTTACCTGAGTTGGGTTACAAAACCAATCACAATTTGAGGCGATTATACCATGAGTGGCGTTTTTCATGGTCAATTGCTGCCAACGGGGGTGGTAAAGTCGGCCAACCGGCTTGCGGCAACGGCCAACTTGCCCCCACACTGGAGCTAACAACCAGAAAGGTGTCAGACAATGCAATCTATCCGGGTAGTGCTGGTCGATAAACACGATTTGAGCCGGCACGGCATTCAAACCTTGATTACCAGGTCGGCTTATCCCATCCAGGTGGTGGGCGCCTTCAGCCACCTCAACGAAGCCGAAAGCTGCCTGCAAACCGAGCGCGCCCATATTTTGCTGCTGGACGATACCTTACCCCGTTCTCTGGAACTGGACCACCTGATTGACCAACTGCGGCGGGAGCATCCGGGTTTAAATGTTGTTATCCTGGCGAACCGGCTGAATCCCCGCTATATCCGTCGCGCCTTTGACAGCGGCGCGCGGGGGTTCATTTACAAACAGGATCACTTGGAAGAAATCCTGGTTTTGGGCCTCAAGGCCGTTTGGGAGGGTAATACCTACCTCTCGCCCCGCGCCCTGACCCTGTTTTGTGCCACCTGGGAGAACACCGACCCGGATCAACTCAGTCCAAGTGATCTGGCGGTGCTGCGCCTGATGGGTGAGGGCTACAACCCGCAGGAAATCGCGCTGCAACTGGATTTGTCGGTGCGCAGTATCTACCGCATCTATGGCCGGCTGCGAACACTGCTAGCGGTGCGGACGAATGAACAAATTGTGGATACGGCCCGCAAACGCGGTTTGCTGGACGAGTGACCTCCGTTCCAGTAGCGGGGTTTTAATCAGCGGAGGAAAGCTACTGTGATTCAAATCCTGCTCGGTGATGACAACGATTTGGCGTTGTTGGGGGCGCGGTTGATCCTGGAAAACGGCCATCATGCCTTTCACATCACGGCGGCAGTTGACACCCTCAGCGACGGTTTAGTTGCTTTACAGCACCAGTCGCCGGATGTCGCTTTTTTGAGCGAGCGGCTTGACCCAGAAACCGCAGTGGTGCAGTTGGTTGAGCGCGTCCGGTCTGTGGCTCCGGCGGTTAAGCTGCTGATCTTGGGCACGGTGCTGGATGGACTGCTCCTCCGGGACTTGTTTACGTTAGGCGTGAATGGGTATCTGTATCGGGCGGACCGGCTGCAAGACTGCCTGATACCAGCGGTTACAACGGTCATGAGACAGCGCCCGTATCTTTCTCCCACCGCCAATGCCGAATACCTGATTGCCATGCAGTCGCCCCAACGCGACTGGCACCTGGATGCGGAAGCGCGTCAGGTGTTACACCTGCTGGCCCAAGGACGCCCAATCCCCGCGATTGCGATCCAAATGGGTGTCCCCCTGCGCCGCATTTACTGGGTGCGCCAGAAACTCCGCAAACGCTTTGGGGCTAACACCAACGAACACCTCATTAGTCTGGCCGTGGCGGAAGGCTTTGCTTATACCACCGGATAAGACGTTTCTATCAGCAATTTCTACAGTCTAAAGCGTACTTTAGGCTGTTCTTCTTCAGTGTTAAGTTCGATGAACCTCGGATGATCCTCTCTCATTTTTTCAACCACTTTTTGCGGTCGGGCTACACCTTTATATCTGATTGGATAGGAATGCGGAAATAATTCCTGTAATAACTGGCCGATTGCAGATAACTGAACCCATTCTCCATCATCCCCCAAATTACGTTTTTTAACGGCATTGAGATAAGCGATAAGGAACTTATAAATGCTACCGTCTTCAGGTAAGCAAATCTGATGAAGCACGGGTTTACTATCTAACTGTTCATGAACTTCGAACCATTTGGGAAAAGTTGTGGCAAAAGCTTTCAATTTTTCCGCCACTAATCTTGTGTTCAACTGAAATGCCGGATCGAGTTCTGTCATTTTTGCCTTTAACTTGGCTAACTGGATCAATCCTTGTTCGACACTTGGAGTTTCATTTTCTGCAAGTTGCTCATACGCTTCAATCAACAATTTCAAGAACTCGTAATCGAAGATTTCTCCAGTTTCCGTTTGGGTCTGTTGTTTGGAACTTACCTGGCTTACATCCAAAGGAGCTTGTACCAACTCGTCTATATCGATAAATTGTGTGCAGGCAGTGCGAAAGGGCATCGGCGTCTGTTTTTCCCCGATACCTAACACAAATTTGCCTTCTCGTTTGAGATGTCTCGCTAATCGTGTGTAATCACTGTCGGTAGCTATAATGCAAAAACCGGTGATTTCATCGCGCTCATACAGGATAATCATCGCGTCCATAACAAGCGCGATATCCACCGAGTTTTTGTGAGTGGTATTGTTTGGCACCCATATCGGCTCTATCCCACATTCGCTGGCAATTTGCTCCCATTGTTCAATCGTAGCCTTATTGTGAAAGACTTTTGAAATGCGTAGCTCCCCGTATTTCCTTAACTGATTCCATATCTGCCTGATCACGATGGCTGATACATTATCACCATCAATTAACAATGCAAACAATTTGGGGTTTTCGGCCATGACTTTCGATTAACTTTCGTTAAGCGCGGATAATCTCTAAATATAACTATAACCTAAAAATGTCTTTATTGGCTGAAATATTCCCTGGTCTGCTGTTAGAACTACCAGGATAAAACTGTAATTCTACCCACGTTTGATCTGCTGCATTTGTTACGCTGAGTCTTAGTGAGAGACGGAGGTGACGAATGCGGCGATTTTTATTGATGCTGGGGCTGTTCAATCTGGTGGTCTGGGGCACTGTTTTTTATCTTTTGTTTGCGCGTAACCCCAACGATCTCGGGGTACTGCCCACGTTGATGGTGCTGCCATCGCTGACGCCATCACCTACGCCGACTCGCACCCCAACAGTGACGGCCACATCTAGCGCCACACCGACACCAACAGTGACCGCGACACCCACCGCTACGGCCACTTTAACGCCGACTTTGACTCCCACCCTCGCCACGCGCGTTCTGGAAATGAGCGTGGTCATGCCGGGGGTGTGGGTGTCACCCACCATCACGCCCTTGCCGCCGGGGACGATTTTGCTGTCTGCACCGCCAGCGCCCATTGAGCCGCTGCCGGATGCGACCAACGCCCCGCTGCCCTACGAAGGTGGGTGTCGCGGTCACTGTTGGTGTCGGTGTGGCGCTAGATGTGGCCGTCACTGTTGGGGTGC
>DATALK010000325.1:0-8386 GCA_036261085.1 Phototrophicaceae bacterium
GGAATTGCAGAAACGTATCAACCGGCAAATGAAGGGATAACGGATGGATCGCACCGTCCCCAAGACCGGCAGCGAAGAGATTGAACTTTACATGCGGACGTATTATTCGCTGCTGCGTTCGTCGCACATGATCCAGATTGAAACCCTGGAAGAAAGCCATATGGCAATGGCGTCGTCGCTGCATATTAAAGCGCACGACCCGGAACCGGATGTTTCGGCGCTGGTCTACAGCAGCCTGCGTCTGCCGGATTGTATGGTAGATGTTCGGGATGTTCTCATCGGGCAGGTCGAACGGTCATTTTCAGAAGCGGGTTACGACATCAGTGCGTGGCAGCGAGTCACCGCGCCGGGTCGCCGCCGCCGTGTGCTGTACGACGGCAAGCAGACCCTGGCCGTGTTTATTGCCAGCCGGTCTGATATTGATGATCTGGTGCCAACGCTGACAGCTTACCAGATCGAATGGAATAAACTGCACTTTCTGCTGCATGGGGAAATCCCCCGCCGCTTTCTGCAAGAAAATTCCGCGCGGCAAACGCTGCTGACCGAAGACGAAGAGAACCTGCTGGCGGCGGCACTGAAAATGAGCAAAGGCGACCTGGAACGGCTGGAAGCGGTGTGGGGCGAACATTTTGTGGAAACGCTGCATAAAATCGCCGCCGCGCCCAAACAGCTTGGTTTGCGCATGTTGGCCGGGTCGCTGGCGGATTACCGACGCGGCACGGCGTACTGGTGGGGGGATCTCCAAAGCCGGTTACATGACGAAATTAATCTGGAAGATCGCCCGGTCTATTTTGTATCCAGCAACACCCATTCCCTGGTCAATCTGCTGACCGGTTTTGCCCGCCGGGAGGAAAGCAGCCTCATTGAATATCTGCAAAGTTTTAATGAGGGCGAACTGGTGGAAGAATATCAGGCCATCCGCGACAGCGCTGACCGGAAGAGCCTGGATAATTTCCTATATTATGTGCTGAAGAAGTATCTGGCGGATCGGGGTGAAACGGCGCGGGTGTCGCTGCGCGCGGACGAAGAAGCGATTGGTATCCACCGGATTCCCAGCCGACACGGGTTTGACATCGAAACGCAGGTGATTGAGATCAACAAACTGCGCCCCGATTGGCTGGACTCGCGGTTGCAAGGGAGTTTCCAACCGGAGCCGCTGGCCCAGAGCAACGCGCTGATTGTGAACATTGATTATCCGCTGGGGCTGGCGAGTTACGAGATTTTGAGCCGGGTGACGGAACGGGTGGATAATTTGCTCGGTGTGTATATCATGGGCAAAGCGGCCTCCTTAAATGGGCGCGTCGGGGATGTGACCATCCCGAATGTGGTTCATGATGAACATTCACAGAACACCTATTTGTTTAATAACTGTTTTGCGGCCCAGGATGTGGCCCCTTACCTGACTTATGGAACGGTGCTGGATAATCAAAAATCGGTGAGCGCGCCGGGGACATTTTTGCAGAATCCCAGCTATATGAGTCTGTTTTATCACGAGGGGTATACCATTATCGAGATGGAAGCCGGGCCGTATCTGTCGGCGGTCTATGAAGCCTTCCGCCCGCAGCGGCACCCGTCTAACGAAATTGTCAACCTGTATGGGGTCCCCTTTGACCTGGGCTTTTTGTATTACGCTTCGGACACACCGATGAGCAAGGGACGCAACCTGGGCGCGGGCAGCCTGAGTTATGCCGGGATTGACCCGACCTACGCGACGGCGATTGCTATTTTGCGCCAAATTTTCACGCAGGAAAACCGGCGGATGGGTTGGCCGCAGCTGCGGGCGGACGGTCAAGTCGTTGGAAATGTGAGTTAGGACAGGCCATTTTTCAGGCTGATACTCGAATGGCTTTGTAAGGAATGTGATTGTGCCAACGGAAAAAACAGTCATCATCGGACAAAATGTTAAACGTCTGGATGCGGTGGGGAAAGTCACCGGCGAAGCACCGTATCCCGGTGACATCAACCTGGACGGCCAGTTGTGGATGAAACTGCGTTTCAGTGAACGCGCTCATGCGCGGGTGCTGGCGGTGGAGACGCAGGCGGCGGCAGCGCTGCCGGGCGTGGTTGCCATCTTTACGGCCCAAGATGTGCCGCAGAATGAATATGGATTAGGCGTCAAAGACGAACCGGTGTTGGTGGGGCCAGGGAGTAACAGCCACATCAGCGGTGCGGATGTGGTGCGCTGTTATGCCGATTGTATTGCGATGGTGGTGGCGGAAACGGAGGCGACTGCTGCCGAGGCCGCTAAACTGATCGAAGTTACTTATGAGGATGTACCAACGGTTTTTGATCCGCTGGAAGCGATGCAGGACGGCGCGCCCCAAATTCATGCCAATCGTCCGCAAAATGTCCTGTGCCATTATAAAATCCGCAAAGGTGATATGGCGGCGGGGTGGGTGCAGGCAGAAGTCGTGGTTGAAGGCGAATATAGCACCGGCTACCAGGAACATGCCTATCTGCAACCGGAAGCCGGACTGGGTTACATTGATGAGCAGGGGCGCGTGACGGTCATTGTGGCCGGACAGTGGGTGCACGAAGACCAGGAACAGATTTGTCATGCGCTGGATTTGCCCGAAGAGCAGGTGCGAGTTGTGTATCCGGCGATTGGTGGGGCGTTTGGCGGGCGCGAAGATATGTAGGTGCAGATTGTGCTGGCGCTGGCCGCCTGGAAACTCCGCCGCCCGGTCAAAATTATCTGGAGCCGGGAAGAGTCGATTCTGTATCACCATAAACGCCACCCGGTGACAATCCGCGCGAAGTGGGGCGCCACCCGTGAGGGGAAAGTGGTGGCGGCAGAAGCCACTGTGATTGGGGATGCCGGAGCTTATAGCTACACCACACCTAAAGTGATGGGTAACGCGAATCTGTGTGTCACCGGGCCGTATGAAATTCCGAATATTCACCTGGATACCTATGGTATTCACACCAATAATCCCCTGACCGGCGCATTTCGCGGGTTTGGCGGGCCGCAGGGCGCGTTTGCCGCTGAAGGCCAGATGAACAAACTGGCCGAACTACTGGACATTGACCCGGTAGAAATCCGCGCGCGGAATGTGCTGCAAGAGGGCAGTCTGCTTTCCGTCGGGACGCCGCTGCCGCCGGGGGTGAGTATCGGACAAGTGGTGGAACAGTGCGCTGAACAGAGTTACTGGACGCGAAACGCGAACAGCGGTTGGCAGCGCCCCCGGATTCAGCAGCCGGAAAATCCAGCGCTGCGGCGGGGAATTGGTTTTGCCGCCGGATTTAAGAATGTGGGTTTCAGTTTTGGTTTCCCGGAACAAAGCTGGGCCACCGTCGAACTGCGCGGGGATCGGGAAATTGAACAGGTGGTGGTGCGCCACGCTGGGGCGGAAGTGGGGCAGGGAACTCACACCGTCATGGTTCAAATGGCCGCTGAGGCGGTTGGGGTTCCGTTGGCGCGGGTGTGCCTCATCAGCCAGGATACGGCAGAGACGCGAAACTCCGGCAGCGTGTCAGCGTCACGCATGACGTTTATGGCGGGGAATGCGATTAAGGGCGCGGCGGAAATGGCGTTGGAATTGTGGCGCAATGAAGAGCGTCCGGCCATTGCCACCTACCAGTATCGCCCGCCCAAAACCACGCCGTATGATCCCGAAACCGGACGCGCCGAGCCAAACTTTGCTTATGGTTACGTGGCGCAGGCGGTGGAAGTGGAAGTGGATATTGAAACCGGCCAGGTGCGCGTGGTGCGCGTGGTCTGTGCCGATGATGTAGGCCGCGCGATTAATCCGCAGTTGGTTCAGGGCCAGATTGAAGGCGCGGTGGTGCAGGCGCAGGGTTATGCCACGATGGAAAACCTGGTGGTTAAAGATGGGCGGATTTTGAACCCCTATCTGTCCTCTTATCTGATTCCGACGGTGTGGGATGTGCCGGAAGAAGTGAAGTCGGTCATTCTGGAATATGCTGATCCGATTGGCCCCTGGGGCGCGCGTGGGATGGGCGAGATGCCGTACCTGTCGCTGGCAGCGGCGATTGTGGCGGCGGTCAAAGATTCTACCGGTATCTGGATGGATTTTATCCCGCTGACACCGGAACGGGTGGTCGCGGCTTTACGGGAACACAGCCTTGGTATTTTTTAAACGGGCGCTGATGCTGGTGCGCGGCGGTGGCGATCTCGCCAGCGGCGCGATTTCCCGCCTGTATCGGGCGGGTTTTCCCGTTGCCGTGACTGAATTGGCCCATCCGCTGCTGGTGCGGCGCACGGTCAGTTTTGGCGAGGCGGTTTACGGCGGCACCATCGAGATTGAAGGGCTGGCCGCGTGCCGGGCTGGAAGTCTGGCAGATGTTCCGCGATTACTGGCGGCGGATGTTATACCTGTGCTGGTTGACCCGGAGGGAGCATCACTGGCGGCTTTAAAACCGCTGGTTCTGGTAGATGCGCGGATGGCAAAAATCAATCTGGGGACGCAGATGATGGATGCTCCGCTGGTGGTCGCGCTTGGCCCTGGTTTTACCGCCGGTGTGGATTGCCATGCCGTGATTGAAACCAATCGCGGGCATAACCTGGGGCGGGTGATCTGGACAGGCCCGGCGGAAGCCGATACCGGCGAACCCGGTATGATGCAAGGCCACAGCCATTCGCGGGTGCTGCGCGCACCGGTTGCCGGGTATGTGGTGGCGCAGCGCGCCATTGGCGACCCGGTAGAAGCGGGACAGGTGGTGGCGTCAGTGAATCAGATCGAAATTGTCGCGCCGTTCACCGGTATCGTGCGCGGTTTAATTCATGAACAGGTGCGGGTCGAGGCAGGGACAAAAATTGGTGATTTGGACCCGCGCGCCCGCAGGGAAAATTGTTTTACCATTTCGGATAAGTCCCTGGCGGTGGGGGGGCGGAGTGTTGGAAGCGATATTGTCCGCGCCGCAGGTACGATCTTATCTAATGAGTGATGAAACTCCAACGCGCATTTGACATTAATCCCGGTGATGTGGTGGCGTTTGTGGGCGCGGGCGGCAAAACGTCCACGCTGCTTGCGCTTGGCTATGAACTGGCTGAGGCCGGTTTGCGGGTGCTGGCGACCACGACCACCCGCATCAGTGACGATCAACTGAACCTGATGCCGTATGCGGCGCGGTTGGATACCTCCATGCGCGCTGTTTCGATGGCGCTGAACGAACACCGCTTTGTCTTCCTGTACGATCAAATCCGGCAGAATAAGGTTTATGGCGCGACCTGCGAATTAATTCCCAATTTGCTGGATTCGGTGGATTCGGATGTGCTGCTAATCGAGGCCGATGGCGCGCGCGGCCTGCCGCTCAAAGCGCCGAAAGCGCATGAACCGGTGATCCCGGCGGAAACTACGTTGGTTGTGCCGGTGGCGTCACTCAGTATCCTCGGCCAACCGTTGGACGAGGAACACGTTTATAACGCCGAAGCGATTAATGAGCGTTATGGTTTTGGCCTGGGCAACCGGATTAAGTCACCCTGGGTGGCACAGGTCATCCGTGACCCGCAGTTGGGTTTGAAAGGTGTGCCGGAGAAAGCGCGGGTAGTGGCACTGTTGAATCAAGTCCCGGCACACGGTTATTTGCGGGGGCGGGCGCGGATGATCGCCCAATTTATCCTGCGCGAATCGCGGGTGTACGGCGTGGCCTTAGGTGCGGTGCGGGCAGCCGACCCCATCCACGAAGTGCAGCGGCATGTCGGCGCGATTGTGCTGGCCGCCGGGATGGCCCGCCGCATGGGGCAGCCCAAAGTGTTACTGCCCTGGACAGACCGCAAAACGATTATCGAACAAATCCTCGATCAACTGCTTCTGGCAAAAGTCCAGCCGACCTATGTCATCACGGGTCATAAAGCCAATGACGTGCGCCCGCTGGTAACCCGCCTGGGGGCGGAAGCGGTCTATAACCCCGATTATGCTTCCGGCGAAATGCTGTCATCCTTGAAAGCGGGATTACAGGCCATGCCTACGCATATTTCGGCGGCGCTGGTGGTCTTGGGCGACCAACCGCGGATTCAGGCGCGCGTGATTTCGCAGGTGTTGACGGCTTACGCCGAAGGTGCGGGGGACATTATCGCGCCCAGCTACCAGATGCGGCGCGGGCATCCGATTCTGATTGATCGCCGCTACTGGCCGGAAATCCTCAATTTGCCAGCGGACGGCGCGCCGCGCGATGTGATTGACCAGCACAAAGACCGCACCGCTTACGTGAATGTGGATACTGACAGCGTGCTGCGTGACATTGACACACCTGAAGATTACCGCGACGAACGGCGGAACGCGGGACTGAGCGGCTGAGTTTTGCCGGTGCGCAGTGTATTCGGGCGACGGGTTTCGCTGCCGTGCGCCTGTTCGCGCAGTTCGTCCGAGTACTGCATCGGCGTGACCACAATCAAAACCTCATGATCGCGTAAAATATGGTCTCCTGGTGGGGCGTAGAGATACTGCTCGTCGGCCAGCCGCAAACCGATCACGCTGGCCCCGTAGCGCGCTTCCAGTTCCAACGATTGCAGCGTGCGCCCCCGCCAGGGAGAATTGTCCTGCATGTAAAGTTCGGTGGTTTCCATGCCAACCTGCGGATTAAAAACGATGTGCTGTAAAAAATCGCTGACGGCGGGGCGGGTAGCGGTCAGCAGCACAAAGGCGGCGGCGGCCTGGAATGGGCTGACCACGCGATCCGCGCCAGCGCGGCGCAGTTTAGGGAGCATCTCATCGGTGAGGGCGGCGGCGGTAATCAAAAGGTGTTTGCTGAGGGCGCGGCAGTTCAGTACCGTTAAAACGCTGCTGGCGGGGTCATCCAGGGCGATCATAATCGCCAGCGCGCGCTCCACCCCGGCTTCCTGGAGCGTATGTTCCTGGGCGGGGCTGCCCTGAACCACCCGAAACCCCCGTGCGCGCAGTTCGTCCGTGTAAGTGGCATCCTCACTGATAATCACAAAAGGCCGCTGCGGGTTCAATTGGTCAATGGCACAGCGGGCGATTTGTCCCGAACCACAAACGATAACATGCCGAGATAAGGTCGCAATGGCCGGTAAGGGGTCGGACGCTGCGGGGGGATTGGCGGTGGGAACAGGGGGGCGCGACCACGTTTGAGTAGGCAAGGGGGCGGTATGGCGGCGGCAGGCCTGCTGTAATTGGCTGATGCGGGCGGCGGGCGCTACCGCAATCAGGATTTCATGCGCCTGTAAAACATAGTTGTTGTCAGGCGTACATTGATAGCGGTTGTTTTCCAGCCGCACACCAATAATCCCCGCCTGAAAACGCTCCCGTAACCGGAGGCTGCCCAGGGGCTGCCCAATCCAGGGGGAGTCGGCTCCCAGGGGCAGGGCGGTAGTCTGGAGATCGCTGTGCGGATTGTAGAGGATGGTGTTAAAGAAGTCGTTGACGGCGGGGCGCAGGGTGGCATTATTCAGGAATTTTCCGGCGACTTCAAACGGGGGAATAACACGGTTAGCCCCGGCCCGCACCATTTGGGGCGCGAGGGTTTCATCCTGCATGGCGGCGGTGATGTCCAGTTCCGGGCTGAGGGTGCGTCCGGTCAACACGGTCAGCAGCGTTTCGGTATCGCTGTCCAACAGAATCACCAGAGCGTGGGCGTGCTGAAGACCGGCCTGATGTAACACTTCATCGGTGGTGGGGTCGCCTTCGATAACCAGTAAATTGTTTGCTCGCAGATGGTGGGCAAAAGCGGGATGGGGTGTCACCACCACCACCACATCCAGCAGGGTTTCCGCCTGATGGATTTTTCGCACGATAAAATGAAAAAGAGACCGCAGCCACACGCGGAGGCGTGGAAAATGACCATCGGCGTCATCCCCAAAAATGTGGTCTAAAACGGCGTCAATCGGGTGGTAAAGCTGTTCGAGATGGGCAAGCTGCCGCCGTTTGGCACTTTCCAACAGGTAATCTACGGTTTTGTCCACTAACTCGCCCGCGCCACAGATGACATAATGCTGATTCAGCCGGTCAATGGCGCGCTGGATGCGGCGGCGCTGGCGGGCGTCGCGTAAGGCTGGACTGATAATCAGGGTCGCCGAGGCTTGCAGGCCATAAGCAAACACACTCAGGCCGGTGATAATCAGGAAAATGGTGAAAATGCGGCCAGCGGTGGTCAGCGGCACAATGTCGCCATAACCGATGGTCGCCAACGTGACAACGGTCATCCAGATGGCGTCCAGCAGCGAGAGGTTCTCGATCAGCCGGTAACCAAGAACGCCGATCACCACGACCAGCAGAATGGCGAGCAGCGCCCTCCGTAGCTGGCGCTGAATGGTTGGCAGCGAGTCCATAGCTAAACCTTAGGTGTTGATAACGTCAGGTGAAGTATAGCTGAAAACTAAAGGAGCGGCTTGAGGGTTTTAACCAGCCGCTTGAGGATTTGATTGTAGGTTTTTTGGGGAGCAACAACGGCCACCAGGACAAAA
>DATALK010000331.1:0-3856 GCA_036261085.1 Phototrophicaceae bacterium
CTTTGTCCGACCACTGACGCTGGGTTTCCACGCCCAAATGACGCCGCGCTTCTTCAAAAGTGACTTCCAACTGCCAGCGCTGAACAAACCAAGTGACGATGGACAGCGGTTCGGAAACGGGATCGGTAGACAGCAGCCCCACCGGGTCATAATCGCCCTGCGGGTCGCGCACCAACAGCCAACGGATCGGCAGCGGCGATTTGCCAACGTGAAACCAAACGGCGCAGGCGGAAGTGATCTGCATGGTGCGTACCTGGCCGTCGTACCAGGCCAGCGAAACGGTCGTCCAGACGGTGTTGGCATCTTGCAAGACTTGCGCCAACGTCGGCAAGCGCTGGCCTTTCTTGCGGGGACGACCTTTGCCGCTGTAAGGCGGGGCGGGTTCATACAAAGCAGCGTCCAGCCGCAGGCGCGTGATAAAAGTCATTTGAAGGTGTTGCATGGCGCTCAGAAAGTCCAGTGCCGCATAAGCACTGTCGCCGACCACCACCAAGGCGCGCTTAGGCAGCCAGCCGCGCAGCAGCTTGAGCATCTGCCGACTGCGCGCCAACATCGTTTGCGGGCGACGCCCGCGCTGTTGATAGTAGCGCTCGGAAGGCGCCAGCACGGTCATCACGGGCAGCGCCCAAATGCGCTGTGCCCAGGGAATCGGGGTCAACAACATCAGGCTAATCCAGCGCAGCCCACTGGCCTTGACAAAATGACTCCCACTACTGCGTACCGGATCACGATAAATGCCCCGCGCCGCAATTTTGTGCCCCCAGCGGCGTTCAATGGTCGGGTCAATCCCCAAGACCAGCGGTTGGTCGGATGCGCCAAAGGTCGTGACCAGCAGTTTCAGCAGGGTTTGGGCCAACGCCAGCGGCGACCACACCGCTCGGTTCAAGACCTGATGATACTGGGCGAACTTTTTGTCCTCGCTCAAGCCCATCACTCGCAGCGCCTCCGTCACCACGCGCTTTCCTGGGGTCAAAATCGTGCCGATCAGCAGCATTTGTGCCTTCATCCAGGTGGTCACCCCATAAAAACATGGCGCAAACGGCTCGATCAGGTCTATAACTATCGGTGGCAGGTTAAGCATGGTTTCATCCTTTGCAAGAGGTTTGAAACAGCTTATCCTGCCTTCCCATTTTCAGCTATCCATGTGCAAAGTCGAACTCAGATAGCTCGACAAGTTGAGGGGATTATGAATCTGAAAAGGATCATTCTGACGGTTATGGGGCTGGTTGGCCTGGTGCTGGCGTTGGGTGTGGGTTTTATTACTGTGCGTCATGCCGCTGCCGCCAGTCAGGTCGAAAAATCATGGGCGGATACCCAAGTGGCCGTACTGGAAAATGTCGGCACAACCCGAACGCTGACGATTCTGCCGCTGATTGACAAACACGCCACCGCCGGTCTCCAGGGTGAATGGGGCGTGTCGTACCTGATTAAAACCGACAGCACCAGCATTCTGTTTGATGTCGGCCAGAACGCCGATGGCAGCGCGCCGCTGCTCGCCAACATGGTCGCGCTCGACATCGCACCGGAAGCCATTGACCGGTTCTTTTTCTCGCACCCGCATCCCGATCATCTCGGTGGGCTGTCCGCCATGTTGAACCGCACTTTCTCGTTAGGCGGGCCGGTTAAACTGGACGGCAAGCCGGTTTACGCCCCGGTCGCGCTGACCTACCCCGGCACGACCCCTAATGTCGCTGCCGAACCGACGATTATGGCTCCCGGCGTGGCAACCACGGGCACAATGGCCTTTGCGGAAGTATTCCCGATGCTGCTGCTGGCGGACCCGGATGTAGAACAAGCGCTGCTGGCAAATGTTGAAGGAGTCGGCGTGGTGGTTATTGCCGGATGCGGGCATCCCGGTATTCAGAAGATGATGCAGCGCGCCGACGCCCTGTTTGACGAGCCGATAGTTGGTTTTGTCGGTGGTCTGCACTATCCCGCGTCGGACGGTAGCGACATCCAACCCAATCTTGATTTCCTGAAAACTTACCATCCGGTTATTGTCGCGCCCTCGGCGCATGACAGCAGTCAGCCCGCGCTGGACGCGATCCGGGCCGCTTTCCCGGAAGCCTATCGGGACATTGTGGTCGGTCAGGAAATTGTCGTTGGGGCGCAGAAGTAAGCATGTTCCCAACCAGCGATATAAGCGCCGCGTAGCGACCAGCAGGAACGACTGCGGGCGCGATAGAACGGGTGGATTTACTGCCACCAGGTGCTTATCTGCATGAAGGTTGTGAGAAGATCCGTGGTGGTGAGGAACTTTCGGAGAACTCTGCAAGAATCGAAACAGGTGACATAACTGCCACCTGTTCGAGTAAAGTCCTGGATTGTGGATGTGCCGGAGTTTTACCGCAAAATTAGTTTTCAGGAGCGCGGCATCGGCCTGGAAATCGCCGTCGGCCACTGGCTGGTGAACCAGTAACTCCTGTTTATCCCAAATTTGGGATAAATTTTGTTATAACCTGGCGGCGCGTTTTAACTGCACTGCGGGTCGGCCAGCGGACACATCCACCGGCTGCCGCTGATGCCTTCCGCCGCCCAGCCCTGGACGCCCTGCCGGTCAACCAGCCAGTACCAGAGATTCGTGCCGTTCCACTGGCCGCACACTGGCCCGGCGACTAAGCTGAGTTGATCGCCGTTGGCCGCTTTCGCTACGACGGTGATTTGAGTACCCGTCACGCGCGCCGCCGATAAAATATTCAGCCGTCCTGTGCCGCCAAAATGAACGGCCACCTGATCGCCAACCTTAAACTGGGTCGGCGTCGCACCGGGGCAGGCATTGTCCGGTGTAACCGCCAGCACTTCGGAGGTGGGCTGCGCGACCAAGGTGGTTTCCGGGACGGCCACCGTCGCTTCAACAACGACGGGGACGGGCGTCTGCACGGCCAGCGTTGGCACGACAGGTAAATTATCCAGCGCGGTTCCCGCAGCATAGGCGGAGGCGTGCAGGGTAATATCCATCGCCAGAATCGAACGATCCTCTTTTTGGGTCAGGTTGAGGCCGCTCAACACCACGCCGGGCGTGGATGCCTCTTCAATCGAGATCACAAAATTGAGCAGTTGCAGCACCGGGCCTTCCGCCTGAATATGGAAGGTGCGGAGATGGTAGGCTTCCATTTCGACAGGATCGGGCGGCGGCGCTTGCAAATCAAAAATTGTCACGCCGGTTTGCCGCGCATCCTGGTACAGCGCATCCAGCAGTTCATCGGCCTGCGCGTCAGAGATAAAGAAGTCTGACGCCGTTTGCATTTTTTCCTGGGCGCGCTCGACCTGGGCATTCAGGAAACTGATGTTATCCTCTTCCATCTGGCGCGTCTTTTCGTCCAGGGCTTTTTGTGCGGCGGCAACCTGATCGGCCAATTCTTGATGCGTGCGCCACTGGGGCAGGATATTGGTCACGCCAAACATCACATTCCCGATCAGAATCAGGATAATCATCATCACGGGCAGCAGCGCAATGATATTAAAACGACGCGGACTGTCGTCAAAATCGTTCACGAGACCGGACTCTCTTTGATTGAAACCTGGATGGTAAATTCAAGCGGCATCAAGACCGATGCCGATGTTCCTTCTGGCGCGGGTGTGGCGGTCTCTAGAACCGCGTTCACCGTGATGGAGAGAATACTCACCCGATCCAAAATACCTGACAGTTGCAGCGCCCCAATATACGTCATCACAGCAGTTTCATGGTCGGCCACGCCGCTGATAAGCAAATTTTCTTCCGTCTGTATAACACTGGTTAACGCCATGTGATTCTGATCGTAAGTACCGATCACGGCCATCACCGCCGGCCAATCCAACCGGCTGGCACTCAAAGTAACCTGGGCGTCCGCCAGCGTCCCGGCCTGCTGTTGCAGTT
>DATALK010000332.1:0-11188 GCA_036261085.1 Phototrophicaceae bacterium
GAGTGGGAACTGCAAAAAAGTGATTACCAAATTATCGCGTCGCCGCTGACTGACGCACACGGCCAGATTACCGGTGTGGTTGGTGTGGGCCGAGACATCACGGAACGCAAATGCGCCGAAACGCGGACGCGGCGGCAGGAACCTTTACAAATTGCTCTGCAAAAAGAGCAGGAGTTAAACCATATTCGCGCGCAGATGCTGCTCCGCCTCGGCCACGAATTTCGCACGCCGCTGGCCGTTATCCAGACTGCCGCCGAAATCCTCTCGCGGTATCTGGATCGTCTCTCCCCGAACCAGCGCCAGGATTATTTCCTGCAAATTAACCAGCAAATCCGCCAGTTGGTGGATATTATGGATGATGTTTCTCGGACGGTGCGGGCTGACGGCAGTCCGCTGGCGTTTGCCCCCAGCCAGTTTGATGGCGCGGCACTGCTGCAAATCATTACCGAACGGTTTCACCAGCGGCATACCGGGCATCAATTAATCGTGACCGTCACCGGCGATTTACACACGCTCTGGGGCGATGCCTATCTGATAGACCAAATTATCACCAATTTGTTATCTAATGCCGTTAAATATTCCGACTGTACCGCGACGATCGGGTTAGAAATGCGCCTTCAGGACACCCTGCTTGTCGTGCGGGTTCAGGATGAGGGGATTGGGATTCTGCCGACGGATGCGCCCCACATCTTTGAGCCTTTTTATCGCGGTAGCAACACCGGTAATGTCAGCGGCCTGGGCATGGGACTCAGCCAGGTACGCGACGCGGTGGAACTGCATCAGGGCGCGATTATCCTGGAAAATCAGCCGAATGGAACGGCGTTTACTGTACACCTGCCCCAGCCTCAGTTAACCGCCGCCGCCTCGTCAGCAAAATCCCCAAGCGCCATTTCAGGCTAACACCGCGTGAATCGCGGACGCCCCATTGGGCGTCCTTACCCGCTGGCATGGCAGGATGGGCCTGCCCGTCCGATTTATCCCAACCGCGCTTGCAGCCAGGGAATAATCTGAGCCGCCGCGCGGCCCCGGTGGCTGATCGGGTTTTTCTCGGCCATCGGAATCAAACTCCAGGGAGTGGAGTAGCCCTGCGGAATAAAAACCGCATCATAACCAAAACCGTGTTCGCCCGGCGCTTCGGTCTGGGCGATGTGGCCTTCACAGCGGCCCTCAACCGCCATGACCGCGCCGCTGTGGGGGTCCGCCGCCACAATCGCGCAGATAAAGCGGGCGGTGCGCTGTTCATCCGGCACACCGGCCAGTTCCGCCAGCACTTTGGCGCGGCGCTGGGCCATCGTCAGACCGGGGCCGCCATAACGCGCGGGATAAAGGCCCGGCGCGCCGCCCAGCGCGTCTATCGCCAATCCGGTATCGTCGGCCAGGGTCAGCAGACCGCTGGCCCCCGCATACGCCAGCGCTTTCAGGCGGGCATTGGCTTCCAGCGTCTCGCCGGTTTCGTCTACTTCCAGATTTGCCAACCCGACATCATGCAGATCCAGCAGGTGTACTGGCACGGCGGCCAGCAGCACCCGATATTCATCCAATTTCCCCGCGTTGCTGGTGCCAATGAGAATGTCCATAAGCGTGTTATTCCACCTTTGCTGTCTCGTTTTGCCAGGGTATTCCACTGTAACGTATGTAATTTAACCGCGCAAATGACTTGGTTTTGGGATGGTCTGGGACTATTTTACCGGGTCTTTGGCTCGAATTCATAACCTTTTCGGATTTGTAATATTCCGAAAGATGATACAATCGGCTTTAATCGAATTGTTAGCGAGTAGAAAGCCTTGTTGACGTGGATGATGTGTTGATTGAAAATCCCGCGCCCGGTATCCAGATTGAACGTTGTTACCAGCGGCAGATGATTATTTTTACGCTCACCGCGCGTTTTACCGCCGCGACGCTGGATACCTGGATGGCCGTGTTGAGCCAGTATGTCCAGGAACGGCAGTCTACCTCTCGCTATATTGTGTATGATCTCAGCCAGTCGCCAAACCTGATGTTTACCTCCGGCGTCAGCCAGCGGTTAAAAGAAATTGGCCGCCTGTACCCGGATGCTACCGGACGGGTGGTGGCAATTGTGCCCCAGGTGGGCGTATTCCAGCCCATCGCCGAATTTTTCCTCCAGCAGAACAACGTTCGCGCCCAGCCCAATCTGGAAATTCGCCTGTTTAATAACCGGCAAGAAGGGATTGCCTGGGTCAGCGAACCGTTGACCGCCGGGTAAAAGCCGCCGCGCCGGTGGTACATTTGAAATGAACACGCCGGGGATATAACAAGTACGGACACGAGTAATCGTGTCCGTACCGCTTTAAATCGTTTGACGATTAACTACCGCCGCAGTCGCCCAAACAGGACAATCGCTGCCGGAGCCAACAGCGGCAGCAGCGAGGCGCTGTCGCCGGGCGTGAGATTGGCAGGCGGCACACTGCTGATGGCGGGCGACAGCGGCGCGGGGACAAAAATCAGCGCGAACACCACCAGCGCCAGGATGGCGATGCCCCGCCGCCGGTTATCCAGCGGCGTAATCGTATCCAGCGGCGTGGCGTACAATCGCCCAAAAATCAACAGCAGGATCACCCAGAACAACCACACATCTGTCACAAAGACCAGCGCGATCATGATCGCCAGTAGCGGGAAATAGAGTTTGCGGGCGCGATTTCCGATCAGCGCGTAGAGGACGTGGCCGCCGTCCAACTGCCCAATCGGAATCAGATTCAGCGCCGTCACCAGCAGTCCCGTCCATCCAGCCCAGGCCAGTTGGCTGCAATTGATACACACATCCACGCGGCCATCCGGCACAAAGCGACCATAGGTGATGGTTTTGGCCGCCGCGTACAGGAGCGAATCCCCTTCGTACAGGCCGCCAGTGGCGATTGGTTGCAGCGGCGCTTGGGACAGGCCAATCAGTAAAATCGGGATGGCAAAAACGAGGCCCGTCAGCGGCCCCGCCGCGCCCACATCCAGCAGCATCTTTTTATTGCGCATCGGCTGGCGCAATTGTATGAACGCGCCCATCGTGCCAAAAAAACTGATGAGCGGCAGTGGAATAAAATAGGGCAGCGTGACCGCCAGCTTGTGCCGCCGGGCCGCGAAATAATGGCCGAGTTCGTGCGCGCCTAAAATCAGCAGAATACTCAGCGCATAGGGCAGGCCGCGCCACAGCTCAAAGAAAAGATTATCGTTAAGCAGCAGCGGGAACAGCGGGTTGGTGCGCGTGGCTTCCTGAATCGCCAGATCGGTGCCGACCAACAGCACACTGAACAGCGTGGCAATCAGCAGCAGCAGATTCGGCCACCAGGGACGCGGTGCGGGATTAATGCGCCCGCTGATAATCTGGATGACGTGCGGCCCGGCGGTTTCGTCCAGCTTGGGATCGGCGGGGCGGAAAACGGCCAGATAGTTAAGGGGCGTCAGCAGCGCGTCCAACTGGTCGTAAGCGGCTTCGGAGTCCAGCAGCAGGCGGCCTTCAAACGTCGCCACCAGATGATTTTGCAGCAGCACCGGCGGCATTCCGTTCGGGGCGGGTTCCTCCGTCAAATCCGGCAGGGTTTCTTTTTCAATCGCCAGCACATTGGTTACCAGCTGGCGCAGTTCGTTGACGAGCAGTTGTTCTCTGGAAAGGGGCGGTTGGTTCACCCGCACGGCGGCTTGTTCGTCGCGCGAGATGGCGGGTTCATTAAACATGACGACTCCGTATTAAACAGGCAGCGGCAAGGCTTCCTTGCTGCTGCTGGGAATTCGAAAAGAATTATAACGCCAGTTGATTAAGGTGGCGTGATAATCTGCCAGCTTTCACCGCCGGGCAGCAGTTGTAATACCGTCCCATCGGCGCTGTTCAGATATAAGTTTTCGGTTTTATCGAGGCCGACAGTCTGAATAAAACCCTCATAGCTGGTTTCTTCCGCCTGCCCTAATCCTAACCGGTTGCGGACCACATCGTTGCCGCGCCAGACAAAACCGAGAGCGCGTTTGGGCTGCACGGCTCCCGGCGGCAGGGCCAGTTCAAAATTTTCGTCCAATTCGGGGTGAATCGCCGGATTGTAGCGATTCTCAAACGCAATCCAGGCCGGGGTGAGGCCGTCATTAAAGAGGGTGTAAATCTGATTCAATGACTGGACATACACCATGCGCCCGCGTTCAAAGGGCTGCTCCACCAGGGTGGTCGGCTGCGATGGCCCGCGTGGGCAGCTTTCCGGCGCGGGCTGGAAAAACCAGGTGTCGGGACAGGTCAGCGGGAGGACGAGGGTTTGTTCGGTTTTTTGCGCGCCATCCCCCACACTTAGGACAAAACTCACCTGACCGCGATCCGCGCGGCGGGTGGGAACGGTCAGATTGCCATCCGGCGCCACGTTCCAAAGCTGGTTGCGTTCGTTATTTTGGTCGAGACGGTAAATCACCGCGCCGTTCGCGCCGCGTGTTGACCAGAACAGCGTTACGGCGTCGCCGGGAGCTACGGCCAGCGTGTCCGATGTGAAAAATTCAATGCGCGGCGCGTTGGGATTAACCACGCGCGTGGCCGTCAGGACTGCTGCCGGGGTGCGTGTTGGGCCAAACAGCGCGGTTGGCGTCGGGCCGAAGGTGGCGGTTAAGGAATGTGGCGTTGGCGAGACCAGCAGCGCGCTGGCTCCGGGCGTGCGCGTTGGCGTTTCCGTCGGCGTAATGGTCGCTGAGGGCTGCGCGGTGGGAATCACGATGGGTGCGCCCGCGCCGCAAGCGGCCAGCAGCAGCGCAACCACCACCCATAAAATAATGTGAATCGGAGGAGGCTGAATGTTTTTCATACCCTCAAGTATATCGGTGATCGGCGTTTTTTGCCCAGGTGTGAACCCACCCGCCAATCGTTTTTATTGCCCCCGCACTGATGAAATATGATATTATTGAATCGATATTTTTAATAACACTACCTTACAGAGCGCCCTATCTGACACAAGTGCGAGGGGAAGCCATGACCGCGATTCATGTTACCAAAAAATCTACGAGTAAGTCTGAAAATAGTTATGATGTTTTTATCTCGTATGCCTGGGCAGACAACAAAAACAAGTTTGTGAATAATCTTTACAAGGCACTGAAAGATGCGGGGTTGGAAGTCTGGCTCGACCACAAAGAATTACCTCCGGCGGCAGATTTTGTCGAAGAATTCCTTCGGGGTGTCCAAAAATCGGATAACTTCGTTCCGATATTAACGCCAAATTATCTGAACAGTACCAATTGTGGCAAAGAACTACAAAGTGCTATCGAAAATAAAAAACGAATTGTTCCGATAATTCGGGAAGCTATTGACTTTAAGCAACTCCCTCAAGAAATTGAGCGTGTTCTTGCAATTCAGTTTGAGGCAACGGTTGATTTCAACAAGGCTTTGGGAGAGCTTTTAGAAGCGGTTAACACTGATCCCAAATATGTTCGCGCCCATACATTGTTACACCGTCGTGCTTGGGAATGGCAGGAGCGGGGCGAAATAACAGTTCGCCTTTACGGGGTTCCGACTTAAAAAACGCCGAAGCGCTGCAAGTGGTAAGTGCTTCAAAAGACCAGAAATTTACGGTGATCCAGGCCGAATATGTCCTCGCCAGCCGCCGCGCGGCCAATTCGTTTCTGCGGACGGTCATTTATCTCGCCACGATTGCGCTGGTGATTATTGCCGGGTTGGGGCTTCGTGCCACCCAGGCGGCGAAGGCCGAGCGGATAGCGCGACAGTCCGAGCAGGTGGCAAAAGAGGACGCGAGCGGCCAGCGGAATGAGGCCGTTAAACAGCGCAATCAGGCACAGCGAACGGCCCAAACTTTTGCGACGGTGGACAACAACGATCAAACAACCGGTAGGCGGCAACGCGAGCCGTCCAATGCTGATTGGCACGGAATTGTGGGTTGTTAGCCGCGTTGAGGGAACGGTGTGGCAGCTGCGGGCCGATACCGGGGAGCGCCTCGGTGCGCCCATTCCGGTGGGCAGCGGCCCCCGCGACCCCGTGTACGACGGCCAGCGGTTTGTCTGGATTTCCAACACAGATAGCGGCACGGTGCAGCGGATTGATTTGGATACCATTCGAACCGGGCCATAAAGTCAGCGATTTGAAGGCCCGCCCCGAATTCGGGGCGGGTGAGGGTGGGATTATTTTACGGACTAACAATCACGATACGGGTTTAGGTTTCAAGTAGCAGTTTACGGCGAGGCCGAAAACCCCATTGTGGACGAAATCCCCACGCTTGAATTACAATATCGGGGATTGTTTCGGTGACAATTTAACTCCAACCATTACCGGGTTTTAAACCAAAAGGTTCGCGCATTGAAAGACCTTGCCCCCAAATCTGCCATAAAAAAGGCCGTGATTCCGGTAGCCGGATTGGGAACCCGCCTGCTGCCCGCCACCAAGTCCCAGCCCAAAGAAATGCTCCCCGTTGGGCGGAAACCCATCGTGCAGTATATCGTCGAGGAACTGATTCGGGTCGGGATTGAAGAAGTTCTATTCATCACGGGGCCGGGCAAAACCTCCATCGAAAATCACTTTGACGCCAATCACGAACTCATCAAAATTCTGCGCGAAAAGGGCAAGGAAGAACTGCTGGCCGAACTGGAATTTGAGCGCTTCCAGGCCCAATATTATTACGTCCGACAGCGGCACTTACTGGGTCTGGGCCACGCGGTGCAGTGCGCCCGCTCTTTTGTGGGGGCCGAACCCTTTGTGGTGGCGCTGGGCGACTCAATTATCGGACTGAATGCCAAAAGTACGGTGGTGCAGCAGATGCAGGCCTGCTTCGAACAACAAGCCTGTGCTGCCGTGATCGCCTTCGAGGAAGTGCCCGATACCGAAGTTGATCAATAGGCATTGCCTTACCCAAAAGTGACGATGAAATTTTTGAAGTACTGGATATTGTCGAGAAACCGGCCCTGGATGAGGCTCCCAGCCATCTGGCGGTGGCCGCGCGTTATGTCTTCGCGCCCCGGATTTTTGAGGCGTTAGCGCGCACAAAACCGGGAAAAGGCGGGGAAATCCAACTGACCGATGCAATCAAACTGCTGATTGAAGATGGCGAGAAAGTTTACGGGATTCGCCTGAACGGGGCAGAACGCCGTTACGACATTGGCAACTTCGAGTCGTACTTCCGCGCCTTTGTTGAATTTGCCTTAGCGGATGAAAAATATGGCGCGGGGCTGCGCGAGTATCTTGCCACCGTATTGAATCGAGCTTAATGTGGAAATCATTCGCAAGCGCATTTTCGCGCGGGCCGGTCTATTGGGCAATCCATCGGACGGCTATCATGGCAAAACGATTGCCATCAGCGTGCGGAACTACTGGTCGGAAGTAGTTTTGTACGAGTGGGATGAGATGGAGATTGTGCAGACGGAGGCTGATCGTGCCCAGTTCCGCTCGATCCAGGATTTGGCTAACGATGTGCAGTTGCATGGCTATTATGGTGGCATTCGGCTCGTCAAAGCGACCATCAAACGTTTTGTGGAATATTGCAAAGCGCAGAGTTTAACCCTGCATTCGCGCAATTTTTCGATTCGTTATGAGACGAATATTCCCCGGCAGGTCGGGTTGGCCGGTTCCAGTTCTATTATTATTGCCACCCTCCGCTGTCTGCTGGACTACTACCATCTCGACATGCCGTTGGATATTCAGCCGACGTTTGCCCTGGCCGTCGAAACCGACGAACTCGGTATCGCCGGAGGGCTGCAAGACCGCGTGATCCAGTGTTATGAAAATATCGTCTACATGGATTTTGCGCTCAACCACGAACGGCTGCACAACGGCCTGCCGACCTATGCTTACGAGCCGCTGGAATTGCTCCAGATGCCGCCGTTATATCTGGCGATCCATACCGCGCTCAGTGAACCCACCGAGACTTTTCACAATGACCTGCGGGGGCGGTTCCTGCGGGGTGAACAAAGTGTTGTGGACGCCATGCAGCATTTTGCCGACCTGGCCGCTGCGGGTCGCCAAGCCTTGCTCGATCAGGATACGGCACGGTTAAGCGCGCTGATGGACGAGAATTTTGATACACGCCGCCGCATTTGTCGTCTGCCCAGTTGGCAGATTCAGATGGTCGAGACGGCGCGCCAGTGTGGGGCCAGTGCCAAATTCGCGGGTTCCGGTGGTGCGATTATCGGCATTTATGACAGTGACGCGATGTTTGAACAGCTCCGCAGCGCACTCGCGCGGATCGGGTCCATCGTCATCAAACCCCAAATATTTCCAACATCACCGCCGCCAAAGCGTGCGCTGGCGTGAGTGGGTCGAAAATATTAGGCCCAGGATGTATCGGTAGGTCAGTAGAATCGGGTGGTGAGTGCTTTTCTGACCGACCTCACCCCTAAGTCCCCTCTCCATCGAATGGAGAGGGGACTTCAATACCTGTTGTGAACCGTTTTGCATTCCCGCTCTACAGTGTAGACGGGAGCCGATTCCGCGTGCGCTTGTGACCAGCAAATGTGATTAAAAACCCCCAGTTTTGTGTAAAATAACCACGAATAACAGTGGTTGATTCCTGCATTCGCGCTACAATTTCGGGTGAATATTTTATTATTCAATTGTCGCCGTAAGATTGCGTTCATTTTTAGCTGAATTTGTTCAACTAGTGTTCATTAAAAATTCTTGACAAAATACGAGTGCCTGGCATATACTTGGAACAACTTTGGGAGCGCTCCCAAAACACTAAAAACAATCCATTAAAATAGTAGTCATTTATGCCGCTTAATTTAGAAGATATTGCCCGACTGGCTGGGGTTTCCCGGTCAACGGTTTCAAGAGTCGTTAATCAGCATCCAAACGTCAGCGCGCGCACCCGTGAAAAGGTGTCGCAGGTGATTCGGGATCAGAATTTTCACCCGAATCCGGTAGCGCAGATGTTGGTCACACAGCGCACCCAACTTATTGGGATTTTTGTCTCCCAGACCGCCACCACCTTCTTTAATGACCAATCAGCTTATTTCCCGACAGTGATTCAGGGAATTGCTGACATTGCTAATAATCAGAATTATGGAACGCTGCTGTGGTTGGGCAGTAATGACAACGAGAGCAGCCAGGGGTCCCTTTACCGGCGCATTACCCATAACCGCCTGACCGATGGCGTCATCGTCGTTTCGGCGTCCAACAGCCGCCAGTTAGTTTCGCGCCTCGTGGAAATGTCCGTCTCCTTCGTCGCTATTGAAAAACCCCGTGATTTTGCTGACCGGGTGACGTATGTCACCATTGATAATGTCGGCGCGGCCCACATGGCCGTTCAACATCTGATTGGTTTAGGCCGCCGCAAAATCGGGACGATAGCTGGCCCACTGGAAAACACCGACGCGGCGGAGCGGCTGGCGGGTTATCACCGGGCCATGCACGAAGCGGGGTTGCCCGTCCACCCGGATTGGGTGGTCAGCGGCGATTTTACGGCAGAAAATGGTTATACCGGAATGCAGGCCCTCTTAAAACAGGGGGTTGAGGCGGTAGTAACCGGCAGCGACCAAATTGCGCTTGGCGCTTTGCGCGCCTTACAGGCGGCAGGGGTGGGTGTCCCCGACGATGTGGCGCTGGTCGGTTTTGATGATTTACCGGCAGCCACGAATGTGACCCCCCAACTGACAACGGTGCACCATCCCATTCGGGAAAAGGGTGCTTACGCTACCCGGCTTTTACTCGATCTTCTTGAAGAAAATATCCACGAACCCCAGCAAATATTCCTGCCCACACACCTGGTTATTCGCCAGTCCTGTGGCGCGTTAAATGTTCCAACATCGGTCAAGGTGCAGTAAAAGGATGTGCCATTCAGCAACATTAACGTTATCTTGTGTAAGATTGTGCTAGACTAGCTGTAAACTTCAAATCGTTTTATCAAGGAGATTTGAAGGAATATCAGGAAAGTATTTTTAATAGATCGTTTTCGGGCGCGGCAGACGATTTTGCGGCGACCCTGGTCTGTTACACCAATACTTTCCCTAGCGCAGTCCACTTAAGAACAACCTGCACCCAAAACCCTGTGTTTCAGCCTGGCATGTGTCAGGTTTAAACGATCTGTTGTGTATGAGGAAAGGAAGGTGACCCCCGCTAAATATCTATATCAGGTGATGTTCATGGTAGACGATCCCGCCGGTTGCGAGTGGGGGTCGGCTCTCTATTAGTTTTTTAATTGATTTCGCAGGAGATAAATGCAATGAAGTTTACCCGTTTCGTTTTACTTTTTGTCGTGTTGATGGCAATTGCCGTTGTCCCGGCCTTTGCCCAGGATACCCTGCCCCGCAATGAAACCCTGTATTTTAATGGGCAGCAGTGGGGCGCGGTAGTCGGCTGGAATCCCTATTCGAACAATAACAACAACGCCCTGGCGATTGCCCAGCAGGACAATGCCCGCGTCATCATGTTTGAAACCCCCTATCTGTACAACATGCTTGACGGCCAGGTCTATCCGCTGCTCGCCGATGGCCCGTATGCGTGGAACGATGCGCGTACCGAACTCACCTTCAAAATTAAACCTGTGGCCCACTGGAACGACGAAACCCCGGTAACCGCCGAAGACGTGGCTTACACCTGGGCGACCCATGTTAAGTACAACACCCCCACCGGCGCCGCCAATGTGGATTACATTGAAGATATTGTTGCCTCGGATGCGCAGACCGTCGTCATCAAGGCGAAACTGAATGACGAAGGCCAGACCATCAATCCGCTGCTGGTGCAGGCGTATGTCAGCACCAACTATGTCATCCAGAAAGCCTGGACACAGGTTCTGGAAGAACGCGCGGCGGGTGATGCTACGGCCCTCCTGGCTGATCCGGCAGAAGACGTGGCTTTCTCCGGCCCGTATTCCAAATTCTTTGCGGATGACTCCAAGGTCATCTATGTCCGTGACGAAAACTACTGGGGCCAGGACGCCAGCATGTGGGGTAAACTCCCCGTCCCGAAATATCTGGCGCACACCATTTTCAAGGACAACGCTGCCGGTACAACCGCGCTGAAAGTCGGCGAAGTTGACGTCAGCCAGCAGTTCAACGCCAACGTTCAGGACCTGTGGCTGGTGGACAGCCTGCCGATTTCGACCTACCTGCCCGAAGCTCCGTATGGCATCGGCGCCAGCCTGCCCACCGCCTTCTTCAATCTGACCGGGTCATCCTATGGTCTGGACAATCTCGCTGTCCGTAAAGCGATTGCGATGGCCGTTGACTATCCCACCATCATCGCCAACGCCATGACCAACCAATCGGCAACCTTCGA
>DATALK010000339.1:0-1701 GCA_036261085.1 Phototrophicaceae bacterium
CCACCCACTGCGATGGCCCCTGGCAGCGGCCCGATGACTACCGGCAGCGGATGCTCGACTTTTTCGCGGCAGGCTTGCAACCCGACGCTAAACCGGAACCGTGATGGGGTTGTGATTCTTTTACCTTCTTTTTACACTGTTTTGAAAGCGTTCCCTTTATAATGTTTTTAACAACAGTTGGGTTGTCCTTGTAATAGATTGATTTTACCCGGAGGGGTGACTGCTATGCGAAGACTGGTGCGCGTTTTTATGACAGCGTTAACGGTAGTGGTGATTGCCGGAGTCAGCAGCTCCGCGCAGCCCGTACTGGCGCAGGGCCGTCAGGTGTGGGCGTATTATTTTGGTTGGTATACGGGGGATACCTGGGGCGACAGCCGGCTGACAGATCGCCCCGCCAACCCGTATGACTCGCGGGATGGCGGTACACTGGGGCGGCAAATTGACGAAGCCAAGAGCTCCGGGATTGATGCGTTTATTACCAGTTGGTTCGGGCCAAAAGGCGATAACCTCACCAACCAGAATTTTAATGCTCTGCTCGACCAGGCCGCCGCGCGCGGTTTCCAGATTGGCGCGTCGGTAGATATGCAGGAAAGCGGTTATAACGCCACGATTGATGAAGTGCTGGAAACGCTGCGGTATCTGATTAATGACCGCGCCAATCACGGTGCGTATCTGCGTT
Organism: Phototrophicaceae bacterium; assembly: GCA_036261085.1. GTDB lineage: Bacteria > Chloroflexota > Anaerolineae > Aggregatilineales > Phototrophicaceae > CFX2. The sequence continues at coordinate 680 of DATALK010000339.1, forward strand.
ATGATGGCAAGCCGGTGATTTATTTCTGGAACCAGGCGCGTTTTTCGGTTAAAGACTGGCAGAGTATCCGCGATCAGGTTGACCCCAACCGGAATACCATCTGGGTCGCGGAAGGGACGAGTACTAAATTTATCCCCGTGTTTGACGGTCTGTACCTGTTTAACACCGCCTGGGCCGCGAATCCCGGCGCTGTTGCCGCCCAGTGGATGCGCAATGTGCAAAACGCGGGCGGCTGGTTCTATACCCCCACCGTCCTGCCCGGTTGGGATGAATCCCGAATTGCGGGGCGCGATAATCCCACCGATCCGCAAGCGCGCAGCGGCAATGATTTCCTCACGCGGAGTTGGAACGGCGCAGCGGGCAGCAGTGCCAGTGTGATTCTGATCGTGAGTTGGAACGAATATTTTGAAAACTCTTACATCGAACCCAGCCAGAATTTTGGTGCCGCCGCGTTGGACACCCTGCGCCCACTGGTGGCCGCCTGGGAGAGTGGTCAGGCCGCCGCGCCGCCAGCAGCGGTTACGGGCGGAACGGAAAATGCCGGTGCGCCCGCCAATGCGCCCGCACCGGGGACGCCTACCGGCATCACCATGACCATCACCAATAATGTACGTTTCCGCAGCGCACCGGACACCAACGCCGCTGTGCTAGGCAATCTGGCGTTTGATACTACGGTAGATGTGGTTGGGCGTACCGCCGACGGAAACTGGATTCAGATCAATTATCAGGGAACCAGTGGGTGGGTGTCCAGCAAATTTGGACAGCTCAGCGACGACCTGCAAAAAGTGCCGGTGACGGGATAGCGCTACGAATACCATGATTGTTAGTCCGTAAAACGGTTCATTTTTGACCCCACCCTCACCGAATTCGGTGAGGGCCAGAAAATCCGTGTTTTCTAGCCCCTCTCCCATGAATTCAGGGGCTGAGGGGTTGAGGTGAGGGGGTCGAACGGGCAACTAGGACGTGTTGACATTTCAGCGTAACCAAATCAGAGTGCTGGCGAGATGCAAGAAACCCAGATA
>DATALK010000357.1:0-4135 GCA_036261085.1 Phototrophicaceae bacterium
CGGCGATAATGATTCTCATCTCACCGCTGCTGATGTATTACAACCGCTATATTCGAGAAGACACCCCTTCGCTGTTTTACACCCTGGTCATGGTCTGGTGTACGTTTATGTACATCAATGGGCCGGTGGGCCACCGGCGAAAAGCGCGGTACTTATTTGTTTTTGCCGGGGCGATGTTGGGCAGCATGGCCTCTAAAGAAGTGTCATTTATGTATATTGCCATTTTTGGCAGCATCCTGACCCTGTACTGGGTGGTGCGCCTGGGGCAGCACTTTTTCCATGTGCCGGGGAAAACGACCTTCTATTTTCTAACGCTGGCGGTGCTGCTGTCCGGGGTGACAGCTTTGGGCATGTACGTGGTGCTGTCCATTAATCCGCTGAATACAGCACTGACGCTGGGGGCTGGGTCGCAGGAATACACCAGTCTGATTGTCTGGACAGCGCTCATTTTTATGGCGTTAGTGGTCCTGATCCTGGGGACGTTGTTCTGGGTTCACCGGCGGGGTCGGTTGTCCCGCACCATTTTTATTGATGTGCTGCTGCTGGTCGTGCTGATTATTGGTGTCTGCACGCTGTTGATTTATGGCGAGGAACGGTCCCATGTGACCGCTGCCCCGGCAGTTGATGCCAGCGCCCCGGCGGCGCCCGCAGTTCCGGGAACGGAATTGGATACGGTGGTTACTCAAACCGGTTTTAAGCCGGTGGTGCTGTATGCCACGTATGCGGGTGCGGCGTTGTTAATCGCCTTCCTGGTTTATACGGCCCGCGCGGGGTGGTGGCGCACGCTGTACCGCTTCCGCGAGTTAGACATTTTGTGGCTGATGGGGACGCTGGTGCTGCCCTGGCTGACGCCGTTCCTGGTGTTAGTCAGCGGCGCGACGGCGACAGATTTCACGGCGATTGGGCAGGCCGTGCCGGAATTCATCAAGACGATGCTGCCAGTGACAACCCCGGATGCCATTGGTAAAACCTATCTCGCAATTCAGTTTATTATTCCGATGCTGGCGATTTCGGTGACCGCCGGGTTGGTCTGGAATGCCAAGCGCTGGTCTATTGCAGCGGCGGTATATTACGTCCTGTACCTGTTCTTTTTCACCACTGTTTTTACCAATATGCCGGGATTGGCCGGGATGTATACCAGTCTGGATTACTGGCTGGAACAGCAGTCCGTGCGGCGGGGGCAGCAGCCGCAGTATTACTACCTGCTCATCATTATGCCGTTCTATGAATTTTTGCCGATGATCGGCAGCCTGCTGGCAATGATTGCCGGGATGGCCTTCTTCTGGCGTTTCCGCCGGGAACGGTTGGTCGAACGTGAGGCAGAAGAAAACCCGGAGGCGCTGGTCACACTGCCGTCAGAAGAATACACTGACGGGGTTGAAGAAGCGGTGGTGGCGGCAGATGTTCCTGATCTCGGCGATTTAATGGCCGAGAAACCCAAACGCAAGCGCGGTTCATTTGTTTCCCGGCCCGTACTCGCCGGGGAGCGCCTGAAAGAAGTGCCGTTCCTGCTGTTTGTTTCCTGGTGGGCGATTTTTATGCACATCGCCCTGACGCTGGCGGGCGAGAAAATGCCCTGGTTGGGGACCCACCTGACGCTACCGCTAATTTTTCTAGCCGGATGGTTTTTTGGCCGGGTGGTCGAGCGGGTTGATTTTTCGATCTTTAAACGCTGGAGCTGGGTGTATCTGTTGTTGTTCCCGCTGCTGTTTGTGGCGTTGGCCCAAGTTCTCGCGCCGCTGCTGATTGGCCCGGCTTTGGGCGGGTTGCAGCAGGCGCAGCTTGAACATACCTACCAGTGGATTGCCGGAATTGTGGTCGCGGCTATTGCCATCTACGCTTTGCTGCGGCTGGTTGGACGGACGGGGTGGGCGCAGTTCCGGTTGCTGTTAGGCGTAGCGACGTTTGTAGCGCTCGGCGTCATTACACTGCGGTCAGCGTGGATGGCGTCTATGATTAATTATGATCTGGCAACTGAGTTTCTAGTGTATGCACACGGTACACCGGCCAACAAGCGTGTGACAGAACAACTGGAAGAACACAGCCACCGGATCACCGATGGCATGGAAATCAAGTTTGCTTATGACTTTAAACTCTCCTGGCCGGGGGCATGGTATTTCCGCAACTTCAAAAACGCGGTGTTTATGGGCGAAAGTCCCAGCCCGCGCGTGATGGAAGATGCGGCAGTGGTCATGGTCGGGAACGAGAATCGGGCCGCTGTTCAGGCCGCTCTGGAAGACCGGTACTATGAATATGATTATCTGCGCCTGTGGTGGCCGATGCAGGATTATTTTGGCCTGACACCGCACCGGATCATCAACACGTTTGATCTGTCGCCGAGCAATACGCAGGCCGCGCAGATTCGCCAGGGGTTGTTTAACATCTGGTGGTGGCGTGACTACACCACCTACGGGCAGGCTTTGAGCAAAGAGTTCAAGATTACAGATTGGCCGGTGGCCGAACGCATGTATGTGTTAGTGCGGAAGGACATCGCCGCGCAGGTCTGTAATCTGGGGCTGGGTGAGGGAACCGTCTCAAACCCGCTGGCTCAACAGGAAGTGAACCTGTGTACGCAGAACTGGCAGCCGCTGGCCGCCAGTCGGGTCGTCAGCAACCAGGGCGGCGCGCAGACCATCCTCAACAGCCCCCGTCAGGTGGCGGTGGATGCGCAGGGTAAAGTGTACGTGGCGGAAGAATTCAGCCACCGGATTACCGTCATTAACCCCGATGGGACAACCGCTCTGACCATCGGCCAGCAGGGCAGCCAACCTGGGCCGTACTTTGAACGTCCGAACGGTGTGGCGGTTGGGCCAGATGGCAGCATTTATGTCGCCGATACCTGGAACTATCGCATCCAGAAATTTACCCAACAAGGTGAGTATGTTACCAGTTGGGGGCAGCGCGGTGAGTACGGCGCGGCGGCTCAGGCCGAACCCAACGATGGCCTCTGGGGGCCGCGCGCGGTGGCCGTTGACGGTCAGGGGCGGGTGTATGTCGCGGATACGGGCAACAAGCGGGTGCGCGTGTATAACAGCGACGGCCAATACCTGTATGACATCGGCAGCGGCGGCAGCGGCAACGGCCAGCTTGACGAACCCGCCGGGTTAACGATCAGTGCCAGCGGCCAGCTTTATGTGGCCGATACCTGGAACCGGCGCATTGCCGTCTTTAATCTCGACGGCAGCCCGGCGAATATTTTTGCCAATGCCGATGGCAGTTTCGTCAATAACTTCCGCGTGCGCGGGTGGTCGGAAGACCTCGGCAACCGTCCCTATGTGGCGGTTGACTCGGCGCGCAGTCAATTGTATGTCACCGACCCCGATGCTGGGCGCGTGCTGGTTTATGATGTGAACGGTAGTTGCCTCGGTTCTTTCGGCCAGTTGAACCGGGAAACGCCGGGGCTGTCGGAATTTTCCAGCGTCGGCGGGATCGAAGTTGACGCTCAGGGTAATGTGCTGGTGGTGGACTCCGGTTCTGGGCGCGTGCTCCAGTTTGCGCCGTTTGAGCGCCCGCAGCCGCCAATAGACTCCGGCCAAATTCTTCCTGAAGTGACCGGAGAAGTGACGGCAGAAGTTACTCCCGAAGTGACCGGAGTCGTGGAAACTTTCCTGGATGTGGTCACGATGGAAGTGACACCGGAAGCAACGGCAACGGCGGAGGTGACGCCAGAGGCAACCGTAACCGCCGAAGTGACGCCCGCGATTACCTCCGAAGCGACCACCGGTCAGTAACAAAAACACGGGCGGCTCATCAGCCGCCCGTACTTTTTCAACCGCCAGGTTAAATCAAGATGTGGCGTTTCAAACCGGGCTTACAACCCGGTTATGGCTGGTATATTGCTTTAGCACTGGCAATTACTGAAACCACTTTCTGGGGCATCATTTATTCATCGCTGCCAACGAAACTACGAAAGACGGTTACAAACCTTTGCCAGGCGGGTTCGTATTGAGTCAGCAAGTGATTTTTGCTGTCTAAGGCAACGAACTGGGCATTGGGGATCAGTGAGGCAAGCAGGCGACCTTCCTCAAATGGGACGGCAGCATCTTCTTGAGGATGGATAACCAGAGTTGGAACCGTCACCAGCGGTGCAAGAGCGCGAACATCGGTGCGGTGCATTTCGCTTTCCAGGCGGGCC
>DATALK010000359.1:0-2117 GCA_036261085.1 Phototrophicaceae bacterium
AGTCAATCTGGGCCCAACTACGCGGCTTAGTCCGGCTGACCCGCTGGAAAGAATATGTACCCTTTGTCATCCCCCTGACCGTCCTCGGCGCGCTGCTGGCAACCCGCCCCAATAATATTCTGCTGGACTGGCGTTTAGTGGCCGTAACAGCTGCGAATATTCTAGCCGTTGCTTATGCTTTTATGATTAATGATATTGAAGATGCCCCCGATGATGCGCGTGATCCAGCGCGGGCCGCCCGCAATCCGATTACGACGGGCGAAATCGGGGTGCGGATCGGTTACAATGCCTGCCGGGTGGTCGCTGCCGCCACGCTCATTCTATACGCGATGGGCGGCCTCTGGGCGTTTGGCATCGGTGGCTTAACACTGCTGCTGTCACATTTCTATTCCTGGCGTCCAGTGCGCCTCAAAGCGTGGCCGGTCACAGATATTATCTCACACTCCTTGATGCTCAGTGGGCTGCTGCTGCTGGCCGGATACTTCACCTATCACACCCAGCCGGGTATCGTCTGGTTGGTTGCAGCCAGCGTCACGCTGATTTCCGTTTACGGCCAGCTTTACAACCAACTGCGCGACTTTGAGATGGATAAAGCCGCCGGATTGAATAACACCGCGATTGTGTTAGGCGAAAACAACGCCCGCCGCGCCATGTATGTGACTGTCGCGCTGGCTGCCGTTTGCCTGCTGGCCGCCATTGTCCTAGGGGTTTTCCCGCTGTGGTTAGGGTTAGTGCTGGCGGGCAGCGCCCTGGTCAGCATGATGTTCCGCCCCCAAACCGACATGCGCGGTGGCGAAGCCGTTGAAATCAGCGGCGGCCTCCAAATTCAGGGTCTGCTGATTGCGAATCTGACCATCGCCGTCTGGTTAGTAGCCGCTTTAGCCAGCCAGATCAACCTGTTTTAGCCTCAAGGTAATTACTATTTCATACTAAGTCGGGAAAATTCCCGACTTTTTAGTTTACTGACGCGATTGAAACCAGATAGAAGCCAAACATTAATAAAAAGGCCGGAGTCAGTTTGGCGCATGTAACTTGTTTCCCCTATAATGCTTCTTGAGGACGGTCAAGAGTGAGGCAAGGTCAGTATGACCAACGGCGATAGCCCACGCGGAAGTATTTTAATTGTAGACGATATTCCTGATACGGTTGAACTGTTACGCGACTGGCTTGAAAATCATAATTTTAAAACCTGGGGTGTGACCAGCAGCCTTCAAGTCCTGCAACTGGCCGAAGACCAGAAACCGGATTTGATATTGCTGGATGTCATGATGCCCAAAGTAGATGGCATCGAAACCTGCCGCCGCTTAAAGGCTAATCCTAAAACCGCCAGCATCCCCGTAATTCTGGTCACAGCTAAAAATCCAAGTGACGCTCGTTCGGAAGGCATGATGGCCGGAGCGGTGGATTACATCACCAAACCCATCAACCTGCATGATCTGGTGCGCCGGATTGAAACCGCCCTGGCAAGCACTCCCCAATCCCCCGTGGATGTGCAGCGGTTGCTGGAAGAAGTTGCACATTCCGCCATGACCATTCTGCAATGTACGATGGTCTGGATGCTGGCGCTGGACAACGAAGACCAGACGCTCAAAAGTCGCATTCTGGTCACAAACAGCGGTTCACGGAGTGAAATGGATTTTCTGCTGGCGGCGGGCGAGGGCCAGTCAACACCGCGTTTTGATCTTCAGGATACCCACAATCCATTTTGTACCACCCTGATAACCCGGCAGATGATTGCCAACCTGGCAGCGGAACGACTGACCGAATGGGTTTCGACGCGCTCACTGGCCCAGGCCGCGCGCAATCTGCGCGTCGGGTACTTAACGATTGTCCCCCTGACCGCTGCCGGAAAAACCTCCGGCGTCATGGTATTAGGTACACCTCAGCCCCAAAATACCGAAGTGCGGGCACAGCAAATCCTGGCCTCTTTAGGCAGCCAAGCCGCGATTGCGCTGGATTACTCGCGCTTAATTGTCAATCTCACCCAGCGCGAAAATGAAATGCAGCGTGAACAATCCTTCCGCGAAATGATTCTGGACACGATGAGCGACGGGCTGGCGGTTATTGACAGCAAAGGGTTTATCCGTTATGTCAACCGCCGCCTGCTGCGGATGACC
>DATALK010000372.1:0-1921 GCA_036261085.1 Phototrophicaceae bacterium
TCCTGGACGCGAAATTTGACGATGCGGGTGATTAAATCCAGCGGCAGCGGTTGGTCAATCGGGAAGCGAATCGCGCCTTTAGAGCCTTCATAACGTGCTAATTCCTCGGCAAACTGCTCGATGCCGGTGGGTGCGGGATAAAAGCCGATGTGATTTTTGAAGGCCGCAAAATGAACTAAATTGCCGTTGAGGGCAAAGGTCGGCATCTGATAGCTGATCTTTTCGCTGGCTTCCGGCGCGGCGGCTTTGATCGTGGCCCGTAAAGTTTGCAGGATGGTTTGAATCTCGGCGGGAAAGGTTGCAATGTAGTCGTCAATGGATTGAAAGCTGGTTTTGTTGCTGTCCATCACAATTCCTCGCTGCTGGGTATAATTTTTATCATCCATGTCATGATTATCTGAGAGATCAGGGGGTCTCGTCAAGTTGGCGGAATGCTGATCAGTTTTTCCAAAATCAGAAAAACGTCTGGGAAACGATCAGACAGCGCTTTGGCGGTAGTGCAGTAGCAGAAACACCCCAGGAAGAACAAGAATCGTCCAGTTAGTCCGGCTATTCTACCCCCCACCCGTGGCGGCGGGTGGGATGCCCCAGATTTGCACCGGGCCAGCCGCCTCAAACAGCGCCAGCAGGAAGCCGTCCGGCGTCCAATCTACGGCGACGGCTTCCTTGACGCCAAAATCCAGATTCGCGCGCGTCAGCACATCGCCTTGAATCTCCGTCAGATTCCACAACGACAGCGGCACGCCGAGCGCTGAGGTGATGAGCAGCGCCCCATCAGACGAAAACGCGGCGGACACATTATCGCCGCCGGTATCTGGCAGACTGGCAACATAGTCCCCGGTTTGGGGATTCCATAACGTCAGCGAGGGAATGCCGCCGCCGTTCAGCAGATAGCGACCATCCGGCGCGTAACGCAGTACATCGCGCACCCCGCCGGGGCCGGTTTCCAGGGTTTCAAACTTTTTACCTTCCGGTGCGGTCCATAGGGTACTGCGGGTCGGCTCGCCTACCGCCAGTTGATCGCCCGCTGGCGAGAAGGTTAACCGCAGCGCCGCCGCTTCCAGCTCGGCCTGGCTGACCCGCTGCCGCCAATCCCAGATTTTAACGACACCCTCCTGGCCGCCGCTGGCTAACCAGTGGCCGTCGGGCGAAAACGCCAAAGCCGTCACCTGCATGTCATGGGCGGCGATGGTGGCTAACGCCTGCCGTGCCGCCACATCCCAGATTTTAACGTTGCCATCTAAGCCGCCAAGCGCCAGCCAACCGGAGGCCGCATCATAAGCGGAAACGCCGCTGTACTGCTCGTGGCCGGGTAAATCGGTTTTCAGGTTGCCCTGATCCGCGTCATGGATGCGAAGCAGGCCATCTACATCCACTGTGTAAATTTCGGTTTTGTCGGGGGCATAATACACAGTCAGCGCGTCGGCGCGATCCGTGCTAAACACTTGTTCCCCGGTCAGCAAATCCCAAGCCATCACATTGGTATTGTTGATCCCGGCCAGGCGTGTGTCATCCGGCGAAAAAGCATAAGCAAAAACGGTGCTGAGGGCATTTACCGGGTCAAGCCGCCCCAGGCGCGTGATGCGTGTCACATTTGCCAGCGCAATGGTTTCCTGACCTTCGGCCCAGGGGACGGGCGTGGCGGTTGGCCCTTCGCGCGGTGGCACGACAAAGCCGGTAGCTTCCGGGGTTGAGATGGTCGGGACACAGGCCGCTAATAAAATCAGGCCGAGCAGCAGAAATTTTTGCATCACCAGTTCACCCGTGATTTAAGTAAGGGCAGCGGCGAACACCGGGTTCACCCTGACAACCGCCCCTCCCTTACTATACACCTATTCGGGCAAACTGCCTTCCATCAAGTTCATGCTGCTGACCAGGACACCAAACGTCGCAATCTGGTCGAGGCCGCATTCGCCTTCGA
>DATALK010000381.1:0-3799 GCA_036261085.1 Phototrophicaceae bacterium
TACCGTTATGAAACGAACTATGTGGAAGTGGCCGAGTTTGGGCATTTCGACCTTTACAGCGAACACTATGGGCTGAATAAAGTCGCCCGTCGGGTACAGCCTGCGGGCGAAAAAGCCCAGCATTATGCGTCGTATCAGGAATTGTATGAACGGATTATCCAGTATCATGAGGTCTACGATTATGATGACCGGGGCCGTCTGCTTCGGGTTCGCAAACACACCCAAAGTCATTCCGCCCAAACGCCGGATGACCTGAATCGCGCCCTGCAACCGGCTTTGGAACAGCAGCGCCAACTGGCTCACCTCTTTGGCACGGAAGACCTGTTTGAGCAAACGATGGGGGCTGCTTTAAAAAATATGATGACCCAAGAATTGCAGTCCCAGGATTACCACGAAGAAGACCTTTACGAGTATGAAAGTGAGACGCTGAAGCGGATTTATACCCCAGGGCCATTGGCGACCACGCTGCACTACGAAGCGCGACAGCCGGACGAAACCGACGACCTACTGTTCCAGACCGCGCGGGACCGCTTACGGGAGCATATCATCGCCTATTTGAAACAACACCCACCACGCGAACGTCTCTATCTGCTGACCTTAAGTTATGATGCTGTTTGTGATGATGGAGTCAGCCTGGTTCTGGGATGGGAGCAATGGCGAGATGAGTGGCACCAGCGGGTTGAAGAACCCAGCTACCCCGAATTGTTTCTTGAGCAGATGAGTAATGTGGGGCCGGATGACGCTTTCCGGTCATTACCGGAACCACTGCCTGCTGCTTACGAACGCTTTATCCGCGAAATGCGCGGTGTACACAACTGGGAGGCTATCCGGGATATGATGGTTCAGGTTGCTCAGGATTTGAACCAGGCGGATTGGCACGGGATACTGGAGACAACGGACGATTTCATCGTCATTGCCAATGATTACGAGGCGATGAATGATCCCCTTGATGATATTCGCGCCAGCGTCCCGGCGGAAAAACTCAGGATTTTGCAGGCAAAAGGTTGGATTGAGACCAAATGACTACTGCCCGGATATTGTCTTGAATTTGTAAAATTTCGCACTCCGGCGTAAGATGCAGAGTAGCGCTAAAGACAACCTATTGAGTATTTTATGACTGAATTTCAACCCCGCGAGACCACTAAAACGGCTGAAGCTGCTTTTAAGACGCTGGAAACCATTCTGATCCAGCGGCGCACGCAGCGGAATTTTTTGCAAAAACAAACGAATGTTTTTACCGATTCCCTGTTCGGCGCGCTGCAAGCGGTTGTGCTGGAATGCCGGGATAAAGGGTTGGTTGAACTGGGCGAACCGCGCCTGATTGACCATCCTGCCGGGGGTGGGCGGCGCGCGCTGCAAATCTCCATTGAGGACTGGACGGTAATTTTTGTCCCGCTGACGGGTACGGCCTGGCCGAACGCCCGCGACGAGGCGCAAATTCCCGGCGCCGCCTTTAAGGAGTTGTGCGGGCGCATCGGTGTGTTTATTGGCAGCGAACCCGACTCGGCGGCGTTTTACGATTTCCTGATTCTGCCCAACGGCTCCTGGTTCGCCTGGGGCTACGGTTGGCCGCGTCAGGCGTCCACCATTGAAGAAACCGACTTTAAAATGCTGGCCTACGAACTGCTGGCAAGTTTTGTGCGGGATATTCATACCACCTGGCGCACCCGCGAACAAACAGTCCTGGGGGCGGCGATGGATGCGCGGCGGCGGGCGTATGTCTTCGGGCTGCCTGGGGACGAATAAGCCGGTGTCGCTGCCCTACAGCCGGATGCAATTGGCCGAAGCCTTCATCATGACCGGGGAGTTGGCTGACGCGCTGGCTGCCTTAAATCAGCACCTGGACGAAACACCTGCCGATCAGACCGCGCGGCGGCTGCGGGCGGAGGTGCTGCTGCATCTGCCGTTGAGTGGCAACGATCACCTGGAAGCGGCGCTGGAAGACCTGGACGCGCTGGCCGAACTGACCGCTGCGGATTGGGTGCAGCGCTCTATCGTGCGGCAGCGGTTGGGCGATCTCTCCGGCGCGCTGGCGGATATACTCCAGGCGCACACCCTGACACCCGCCGATGACCGGATCACCGCGCGTTATCTGGAACTGCTGCTGCTCAATGAAGACCGATCCCGCGCCCGTGACGTGTTGGCCGCCCTGCCGCCAACCTGGCGCTGGCTGGAACGCGCCGGTGATCTGGCAGCGGACGCGGGGGCGTTCCCGGCGGCGCTCGAAAACTATACCGCCGCGCTTGACCATCTCGCCCAGAAAATGGATACCCAGAGCGACCCCTTCGCCGTTAACCTCAAGGCCGGTCTGCTGGCAAAACGCGCCGCCTGCGCGCTGGCTGCCGGACATCTGGACACGGCGGCGGCGGATTACACCCAGTTAGAAATGCTTCTGCCGCGTGACCCCACCTTTGCTTTTTATCGCGGATTGGCACTTTTTTTACAGGGGGATTTGGCGCAGGCGCGCACCCTTTGCCGCGCCGCCTGGGAACGGGCCAACGCCACCCTCCGCGAAGAAATGGCCCGCGCCCTCACCGCACCCGAATACACGATGCTGCGCGATTTCTTTTTGTAGCGATCATTTGGAGCAAAACGACCAGCGCCACCTTAAATTTTAATTTTTCTATCTTATAGAAACGCTGTACAATTTCTATAATGCTTTCTTACCGCATCACCTTAGGGGGCTTACTGATGCTGTACCGCCATATCTTTCTATTCACTATCGGTGTATTGGCACTGGTCTTTGCCCGGCCAACTTCAATTCAGGCGCAGGACTGTTCGTTGGTGAATGTCAACCGCGTTTCGGTTGCCAGCGATGGCACCCAGACTGACGACAACTCGGACACGCCGGCCCTCTCCGCTAATGGGCGCTATATAGTCTTTGCTTCCCATGCTACCAATCTGGTCGTGGGTGATTACGGTTTTTCTGACATCTTCCTCCATGACCGCCAGGAAGGAACAACCACTCGGATTACTACGGCCAGTGGCGATCATGCTTATACTCCAGCGATCTCCGCCGACGGCCAGGTGGTGGCTTTTGCCTCAGCTAACTTCTACATGGACGGAGACGAGTACCTCAACAATTATCAGGATATTATCAGCTATAACCGGCAGACCGCCGCGTTCACTCGGGTCTCCGTTGCCAGTGATGGCCCCCTGAGCAACGGCATGTCTTACGATCCCGCGATCTCCGCTAATGGTCAAGTGGTGGCCTTCAGTTCCACGGCCACCAATCTGGTAGCCAACGATACCAACGGTTATAGTGACATTTTTGTTCGTGATCTGGCAGCGGGAACGACCACGCGCGTCTCGGTAGCAACGGGCGGAGCTGAAGCCAGTAATCAATCTTACTCCCCAGCCATCTCTGCGGATGGCCGTTACATCGCCTTCACTTCCTATGCCGATAATCTCGTACCCAACGACAACAACCCGCAACATTGGGATATTTTTGTCCATGATCGGCAGAACGGCGAGACAACCCGCGTTTCCGTTGCCAGTAATGGCACCCAGGGTAACAACTATTCGGGTGGTCGTCCCGCCATCTCTGCCGATGGGCATTATGTCGCCTTCCACTCCTATGCTAGTAATCTGGTGCCGGGGGATACGAATACTACAGGGGATATTTTTGTGCGTGACTGGCAGTCCGGCCAGACCACCCGCGTCTCGGTCACCAGTGATGGCACCCAGGCTAACGAGTACTCGGCTAATCATGTAGCGCTTTCGGCGGACGGGCGTTATGTCGTTTTTGGGTCTTATGCCAGCAACCTGGTGCCAGGGGATACCAATGGAACCTATGACA
>DATALK010000436.1:0-6737 GCA_036261085.1 Phototrophicaceae bacterium
TTCACGCTGGGGCGTCCGGCGTGAACCCACTGGAAAACAGCGGTTTTGTGACCCTCAATTGTGACCGTGCGTCCGATTTTGGGGGTTGCCAGCGGGCTGTCAGCGTTGGTAATAGTGGCCTCATCCAGCAGCAGCACTGGACGCAGATTGGCAATTTTCCCCAGGTGAATGGCATTAACACCTTCTGGGGTGGTGAGCAGGTTGATGGCCTGTTCTTTGCCGTTCAGGCCAACATGGCCGAATAGATCAAGCCGGACGGTGGTAGGTTCCGGTGTGTCATTGGTCAGCGTAAAACGTGCGCCAACTGCATGGGAGTCCATCACCCAGTATTCGGCCTGGAGGGTCAGTTGTAAGGTCAGGGCCGCTTGCGCGCGTAAGTAGCCGGGCGCAAAGCCAGTGAGCAGGGGTGGTTTGGCATAGGCTTGCGCCTGATAAACCATGCGGCCATCGTGTTGCCACAGCGGCAGCAGGCTAACCAGACCGGCACGGCCTCCATACTGCGTTTGCAGCACCAGCGCCGGGGCATCTAATGTCCCCAGCGCCAGTTCCCAGGTTTGGTCATCGGCGTAGTCTGTTGAACTCAGCCGTGCATCCGCCGCGATTTGCAACGAGAGCGGGGCAGTTGGTTCTAACTGCCAGCGCCGTAAACTGCCCATGATGTCCCCCACCTTGTGATTGAGTTAAGACTATGAGACTTTTTTCCAGGTGCTATCCGTTTCGTAGAACTCGAATTTTTCCTGTGACAGACTGAACAGGACATGATAGCCTGGTTGAACCGCATCAACGGTTCCCCCTGGATGATACTCGTAATTGCTGACATAGCCAAATTCGGGCGTCAGCCCCCAGCCCAACTGGTCATGGATACTCTGGTTGGTGCGCCAGAGTTTGCCAAAACCGCGTTCGGGTTGGAACATGCCTTCCGGCGGCACAAGACTGGGGTCAGTTTCTAGCTCACCTTCCACGAAAGTGTCATCAAAAATCAGCCATTTGCCGCTGCCGGGTTTGGTTTCGATCATCACCCACAGTTGTTCCTGGGGCTGGACCCACAGCATCCGGCCATGTTCAAAGACCTGTTCCGCGACCTGTATCTGACCGGTAGTGGCCGTTGGCCGGGGATCAAAGGTGGGGGTTGGTTGGGGCGTTGGGGTCAGCGTAGTAGTGGCGGTGGCTTCCGCTGTCGCCGGAACTTCCGCCGTAACTTCGGGCGTGCCGGTTCCGCCGCCAACGGGCAGCGGCGTGGCCGTCACAACCAGAACATACATGGTCGGTGGCGGACCCTGGCAGCCGCTCAGCACAATCACCGATAAAAGCGCCACACAGAAAAATACACGCAATCGCATAAAAACACTCCGAGTAGTTACATCCTCGCCGACACGATTGTATCAAACACCCTCTTGTGTGCAAGATTAACCCGGTTTATCGTAGAAGTATCGGTGGTTACATGGGCGGGTGTGGTAAAATTAAGTGTCAAAATAACATCACAATACCGAGTGAACATGATTGGACTACGACCCAAAGCGATTACCCTGAACAAAACCGATTCCGTGCTGGAAATCACCTGGAACGATGAGCGCCAGTGTCGTTACCCGCTGTCCGAACTGCGCGAAGCCTGTCCCTGTGTGGAATGCCGGGGCGGTCACGAGTTTATGGGACGGGAACATGACCCTAAAAATAGTCTAGAATTGAAACCCAAACGCTCCTATGCGGTGGTTACGCTCGATCTGGTTGGCAATTACGCGCTGCAACCAACCTGGGACGATCAACACCACACGGGCATTTATACCTGGGAGTATTTACGACGCCTGTGTCCAGGCGAGGAACGTTAAGTTATGGTCGAAAATTCCCGGATAGAAGGGTTGTTTTTGCTGGCGGAGTTGAGTTACCTCCGGGCCGAGGCGATGGATTTGTTCGAGCGGGGCCTGACCGAAGGGACGCCGGACTACCTCATGGGTTTTATTGAGGAACAAATTGCTCAGGAGCCGCCGCGCCTGGATGTTTTGCGAGAACTGGCGGAAGACCTGCACCAGCGACTGCTTGGCCTCCGGGAATATCATTTTGATGTGCGGGAGCGGGTATTGCGCACCCTGCGCGACGATTTTCACATTGATCTGAGTCTCTTAGCCCCAGCGAACGCGCTGGATCGTTATCATAAGCTGGAGTTAGAAGCCATCATCCAGTTTCTGCATGAGCAAAATCCCGCGCTGACTCGGAATGATGATTTTTTGCTGCGGAAAATGTTGGAAGCCTCGCTGGAAATGGCCGCCCAACTGCATGAAGATGTCACCATGACGCAGGAGCTTTTTCACTGCGTGATGGATTGGATAGACGGCCTGAGCGCGACGCTGGCGCGGCGTTTCTGGCTCGACGATTGGTTGGCTGTCGGCGGTGACGACGCTATCATTCATTAGGCCGTTGGTTAGCGGAATTGAACCTAGTCGTTTGACCAGGGTTTAATCTCCTCGGTTGGCGGATGCCGCCGGGGAGATTATCTTTTACCTTTGACGATAGCGAATTCGGAAAGGGTGAACCATCAATGGAAAATAAACTGCGGGTCGTGGTTGCTGATGAACAGTCGGATGTGCGGTATGCTCTGCGTGTGCTGTTGCAACTGGCACGGGAACTAAACGCCGAAGTCGTGGGCGAAACGGCAGAGGCGGAACTGCTGGTCGCCCAACTGGAAACGCTGAATCCTGATTTGCTGCTGCTGGACTGGAAACTACCCGGTTTGCGATCAGTGGCCCATCTGCGTTCGCTTTATCCCCAGGCGCGCCTGATTGTCCTCAGCGTGCGCGAAGAAGTCCGGCAGTCCGCCCTGGATGCCGGAGCTGATGCCTTTGTTTGTAAAGGCGACCCGGTTGAAAGTCTCGTCACGGCCATTCGCCAGGTTCGATCCATCCAACGCGGGCCGCTGAGTACTCAGAACCCCACGCCCCCCTCGTGGTAATCCCCTAACCCTCAAAATTAGCGGACATCAATTCATCTACTAACTGACTGCTCGCGCCGTTACATTCCGGTATAGTTTCCTGATGGATTTCCTCCAACGGGATTTGCGGATTGTAATAGTTGTAGACGGTGCGGGTAATTTCGGCGATGAGCGGGAACGACTCGGAAAAGTCCAGCCAGGTTGGGTTGTGCAAAATGACGACCAGGACAAAATCACCGCCAGGGCTAAAGACAATGCCCGCATCCCCATGTGTATCATCAATCCAGCCGTGTTTGTGGGCGACGCGCGTTCCAACCGGCACGCCTGATTCAATCAAGGCGCCAATTTTGTTATTGCTCATCAGGTGTAACATCTGGCGGCATTCATGGGGCGAGATTTCGCCGGAGAATTTTTCCAGCAGCGGACTGCTTTTAGAATAAGCGCACTGGTACAGGCTGCCGAGCAGCCAGCCCAGGTCAGCTACCGTTGCCTGATTCCAGGAGTCCGGTTCCGTTCGGTTTTGATCGGCAGTGGTTGGGGGGACAATGAGCGGGAAGGGTGGGGTTGGAATGTTGTTGCGATCAATCGCATAGGGCGCGATCAGGAACGTTTGGTTTAACCCAAGCTGTTGTAAGAAACCGGTAACTTCCTGCGCTCCGGCGTAACCGTCCCCATCACCGATAATGTCTAACATCTGGTTGGTCGAGGTGTTCTCGCTGCATACCATTGCGTTAACCAGCGTCGTGGCTTCTTCCAGCGTCGGCGTTTCGTTGATTTTCCGGTAGAGTTCCGCCAGAATGGCGATTTTGTTGAGGCTCATCCCGCTGAAGGCGATGTCATTGCCAAAGGTGATGGCTTCGCCAGTCCGTAAATCCAGCAGGAACAGCGATCCTAATTTGCTGGTTTCCGGTTCAAACCCGGCTTGTAACATCATCATCCACAGTTGATCGCCCAGTGATCGGAATTGCGGGCTGATCATGACCGGCGTCCCGCTAAAAATGGTGCTGGCCTGAATCACCGATTCGGTTGGCGTGAGTGTGGGAAGGTCAAAACGGGTCTGGCTGAGAGAGGGCAAACTGAAAATATCCCCTTGAATCTCCAGCAGGTCTTTGGCGACCCAGCCCAGACTATTGGGGGAAGCGGGGTAACGCACTTGCACCCAGGGCAGTTGAGTATGCCAGGCGGTAATTTCCAATGTATCACCTTCGCGGGCCACGCCGAGGCGGGGAAATTCGGTGCCTGGCCCATAGCGGACATTAATTTCACCTAGGACAAGGCCGGTGATGCCGCTGGCGGCTGCCGGGGTCGCGGTGGGCAGCGCTACCCCGAAGATTTCCAATGTTGCGGTGGCCGTCGCCGTTGACATCAGTGTCAGCGGAGCGGGTGGTGTAGCGCCAGCCGGTGCGCCAACTTCGACGGTGGTTACGGGGACGACAGCCACATCACCATAGATATTCACCAGATCACGAAAGACCCAACCAGTGGGTTCATGGGTGGTGGTGTTCCCCAGCAGCAGCCAGGGAAAAAATTCGTGGCGTCCGATGACCGGATACCGTGTACCGGCCTGAATTTGCCCGACCAGAGCGGAATTGACATCGGCGGTGGCCCGGAGATTGGCCTGCCCGATGGCTTCGGCTGTCACCCCGGTGGCGGGCTGCTGGGCCTGGGCCGAGAGTGCAATCAGAAAGAAAAGGACGAAGAAAATTTTCAGGTGCCGCATAGTCTCTTGCTCGACCTCCGCCGCCAAAAAGAAGCGCGAGACATTATAACACAGCTAAATTCCTGGCTGGATTTGCAAAACCGACTATTGACTTACGATTGCCCTTTGCTACAATAACATCACTTCAAGCCGAAGTGGCGGAATTGGCAGACGCGCTACGTTCAGGGCGTAGTTCTCGAAAGGGAGTATGGGTTCGACTCCCATCTTCGGCACACAAAAACCCGGCATTATGTCGGGTTTTTTGTTTCCTCTAATTTGTGGTATATGTAGGATTGGCTATCAGGGTATAATTTCCCCGAATGCTCAAATCTGTTGTTAAGCGCTTGGGTGCAAAAAAACAATGCAGCCGCCGGAGACAAAACGTAAACGCAGTAACCAGCTTTCCAGTGTGCAGGTGATGTTTGCCGCAATTCTGGCAATTGGTCTGGCGCTGGCAATTAATCTGAGCAGCCTCGTAAACTCGGCCCAGCCATTACAGGAAAAATACCGCCAGCTAACGGGTGAAATCGCGCAACTGGAACAGGAACAGGGCCAGTTGGTGGTGGAGCGTGACTATGCCGAAAGTGATGCCTATGTTGAAAGCTGGGCGCGCAGTGACGGTAAAATGGTCAAAGCCGGTGAGGTGCTGGTCGTTCCGGTGGCGTCCGGTCTGGATGTTCAACCGACGGTTATCCCAGATGTAGCGGTGGCCGTGGAAACCACCCCACCCAAACCCGAAACCTGGATGTTGTGGTGGGCGCTGTTTTTCGACAGCCCGCCTCCGGCCTTAGGCGGTTAACAGCGGGGGCGGCGTTCCGGCTAGGGCGGTCACTTCTATTTTTACCCGCGTCTCACCGGCCAGCAGGGTTTGTCCGGGTACGGCCTGCGCAATTTTTACAAAGCCCAATCCTAAATGTTCCCCGTCCGGGGTGGTGACGCTGCTGGTGAGGGTTCCAACGGCTTTTTCGTTTTCGTACAATATTGCTGGCGCCGCCACGAAGGCTTGAAGTCGCAGCGTGACCAAGGTTTTTGCCAACCGATTGCGGCTTTCCATCCGGGCGATGATTTCCTGGCCGGTGTAACAACCTTTGTGGAAGTTAACTTCGTCCCATAGTCCCGCTTCCAGTGGAATATAATCGCGTGTAAGTTCATAACCGGCAGCCGGGCGGCCAGCCCGAATGCGCAGGGTATTGTAGGTCAGCGAACCGGCTAATCGCAAGCCGTAGGGCGCTCCGGCTGACTGAATAGCTTGCCAGACGGTTTCCGCTTGATCGAGCGGCACCAGCAGCGCCCAATGGGTGCCACTGACGGGCCGACGCTGGACACTATAGATTGGCACGCCCGCAATGCTGATGTCAAAGCCGCTCAGTCCTAGTGTTTTGCCATCCGGCCCCAACACATTGATGATCGTATCGGCTTGGGGGGCCATGCAGGACAAATAGCCGAGTGGTGGCGGCCAAATCGGCCAGTGTCACCTGATCGTTAAAGAAAATATTTCGCTGGAGATACTGCCGCAGTGCCGGGCCACGTCCGGGTTCAGTCAGAATCAGGGCTGTTTCCTGGCGATTATAGACCATGACCCGATCCAGAATCCGTCCATTGGGATTGGTAAAAATGGTCGGGCGGCCTTCGTTGGCCGCCAGGTTCAGCAGATCATTGGTGGAAATGCGTTGCAGGAGAGCGAAACGATCCGTCCCTGACAGGTGCAGACGGCCTTCGTGGGAACGATCCATTAACACGGCACATTCTAAACCGGCCTGATATTCCGCCTTTAAATCACCGTAATGCAGTGGAATTCCATCGGGGGCCAGGGTTGCGCCTTGGATTGTATGCAGGTCGGCCAGACTCATTTTTTCCCTCTACGAATATTCGGTATTCAGGTTGGTTTGCCGATTTTGAATGGCCTGGATGACATCCGGCAGGAGCTTGGCCTGCTGGTAAGGAACCCACTGCCAATGTTCGGCTGGTATCCGACGTTGTGGTAGGAAATACAGATAGACAAAAATCAACTGTTGGAAGTGTTCCTCAGTGGTGGTGTTCATGGTAACAGGCAGAATGGCTTCTTCGGTGGGTTTTTCCTGGGCGAGGTAATCCACCGAGCCGATAATTTCCAAT
>DATALK010000437.1:0-7683 GCA_036261085.1 Phototrophicaceae bacterium
GCACCAGCGTTTCATATTCTTTCAGCTCCGGTGTGATATACCGTTCGGCGTTGACCAGCGTTTGTTTGCGGATATAGTCGGCGGGTACTTTGCCGACATTCGAATTGCTGACTTCAATGTAGTAGCCGAAAACCTTGTTAAAGCCGACTTTAATGCTGGCAATCCCCGTGCGGCGGCGTTCCTGGGGTTCCAGGTTGGCAATCCACTCGCGGGCATCACGAGTTTTGTTGAGGATGTCGTCCAATTCTTCGGAATAACCAGGGCGGATAATGCCGGTGCTGTTTAGGGTCGCCGGAGGTTCTTCGGTAATCGCGCTGGCGATCTGTTCACATAAGTCGGCGCAGGCGTCCAGCCGTTCACAGAGGGGTTTGAGCGCGGGAATGTTCCCAATCAAGGCTTGAATTTGCGGCACCACCTCCAGGCTGGCGCGCAGGCCGAGCAGATCACGCGGGCCAGCTTTGCCGACCAGCAGGCGGTTGGTCAGACGTTCGATGTCGGAAATGCTCTTGAGCGCGGTATGCAGTTCGGCGCGGAGGGCTTCATCGGCGGTCAGGGCTTCCACCGCGTCCAGGCGGGCATTCAGGCGGTTGAGGTCGAGCAGCGGTTGGCTGATCCACGTCCGCAGCAGGCGCGCGCCCATCGCCGTGACGGTGCGATCTAACACCCCCAGCAGGCTGCCCTCCACTTTGCGACTGCGAATGGTCTCCGCGAGTTCCAGGTTGCGGCGGGTGAAGGGGTCAAGCACCATGAAACTCGCCGTTGAATAGGCCCGGATGCTGGTAATTTGGCTCAGACTGCCACGTTGGGTATCGCGCACATACTGTAACACCCCACCGGCGGCACACACTGCCGCTGGCATTTCGCCCAGACCGAAACCGTCCAGGGTGCGGACGCTAAAATGCTGTGCCAGCGTCTGTTCCGCCGTGCCTTTTTCAAAGCGCCAATCGGCAACAGCGGTCAAATGGCTGCCTGACGGCAGCGACACGCCGCGTTCGACCCAGGCGGCGGGCATAATCACTTCACGCGGGGCGAGCCGCGCCAGTTCTTCCAACACCAGCATTCCGGCGTTTTCACCCTCAAGCTGGGTAGCGGCAAATTCACCGGTAGACACATCAATATAGGCGATCCCGGCCTGCCGCCACTGGCCGGATTCCACGTCGCCGAGCGGCACAACGGCCATCAGATAATTGGCGCGATCTTCCACCAGCAGTTCCGGTTCAATGACCGTGCCAGGGGTGATAACGCGCGTCACTTCGCGGTCAACAATGCCCCGGCCATCCGGTTCGCTCATCTGCTCACAAACGGCGACGTGATACCCTTTTTCGATTAGCCGGGCGACATAACTATCCAGCGCGTGATGTGGCACTCCCGCCATTGGCACGCGCTCCTCTTTGCTGACGGAACGGCCCGTCAGCACCAGATCGAGTTCGCGCGCGGTGATTTCGGCGTCGGCGTCAAACGTCTCGTAAAAATCGCCCAGGCGGAAAAATAGAATACATTCCGGGTACTCGCGTTTGATGTCTAAATACTGCTGGCGAAGCGGGGTGACACGCGACATGGTCTTTTCCTGTGGTGGCAAGGTGCTGAAAATATGTTCGAGAGTTTCCTCAGATTGTACCAGTCGCCTTCCCCGGCTTCAACTGGCATAATAAACCTTAATTCCAAGACAACCATTCTACCGGACGACCAAAGTATGTCCTGGGGAATTATCTATCAAAGAGAGCCATGAACATGTCAGAAGTCATCATTGGTGTTGACCTGGGCGGGACGCGCGTGCGGGCGGCGCGGCTCGATCAAAACCTGCAAATTCTCGCCCGTGAAGAGACCCTGACACAGGATGAAGCGGGGTTAGACGCCACCCTCAACCGCATTAAAGACCTCATTCGGGAAGTCCTGCCGCGTGATGGCGCGCCGGTTTCCGGGATTGGGATTTCCGCGCCGGGGCCGCTGAATCCCCTGACGGGCGTGGTGGTCGCGCCGCCCAACCTTAAAGGTTGGCATAATGTTCCACTCGGTGACATTCTGCACCAGGAATTTAATCTGCCGGTTTATGTGGGCAACGACGCCAATGTTGCCGCCCTGGCGGAGACCATCATGGGGGCGGGGCGCGGGTATCGGAATGTCGTTTTTATCACCCTCAGCACCGGCATTGGCAGCGGCATTATTGCCGATGGGCGCATGTTGTTAGGGCAGGTGGGGTTGGCCGCCGAGGCGGGGCACATGATTCTGGTGGTGGATGACCGGATTACCACCCTGGAAAAAGAATGTGCTGGCCCGGCGCTGGCGCGGAAGGCGCAGGCGTTGGTGGGACAGGGGCGCAAGTCCATCATTCTGGAACTGGCCGAGGGCGACCCGGAAAAGATTGACGGCAAGGTGATCGGGCAGGCGGTGGCGCAAGGGGATGCGCTGGCGCTCGAAATCGTGAATAAAGCCGGGTATCTGGTGGGCCTGGGCATGGTAACAATGCTGCACCTGTTTAACCCGGAAATTCTGTTATTCGGCGGTGGCGTCAGCCAGTTGGGTGAACCGCTGTTCGCGCCGATGCGGGAAGCCATTCAAACCCACGCGATTGATAGCGCCTACTGGGAAAACCTGAAAATCGAGCCGGTGGCGCTCGGCGAAAACGTGAGCGTGATTGGTGCGGCGGCGCTGGTGCCGACACGCGGCGGCGTGGAAGATGTCACCCGCGTGGCAGCGGAGATGTGGTTCAGCCGGTAGTCTCTGCTGGTAAAAATGAGAAGTGAGATGTATTGCCTGTATAAGGGGGATACATCTCACTTTTTGTTAGTAGTCGTTGGTGTTGGTTCTTGGGTTAGTGTGAAGGTTGAGTATGGCGTAATGGTGGGGGTGCCGCTTAAGTCTGGGAGATCGCTCATATCCCACACCTGCATAACTCCGCTCTCACTGACTGTAACCAGTTGGCTGCCATCCGGTTTCCAGGCAAACGCATAGAATTTATCAGCGCTCTGAAAAACCACTGTTTTCCCGCCAACAGGAACATTTTTAAGCCGAATTTCCCCATTTCTTACTTGGGAGGTTGCCAACCACATTCCATTTGGACTCCATTCCATCCGGTAAGCCCCTGTCCCATCGAGTGTACTGATAAGCTGCCCATTCAACGAATCGAATACAGCTATTTCTGGATTGTCGACGGCCAAGCGCCCGTCCTGCGCCCAAGAATGGGAGCTTGGAAACTCTCTGGATTCAAGCTGCCGAACCTGTTTAGCGGTTTTAGCATTGAGAATGAAATAGCCGATTGAAGAATATGAGTCACAAGCAGGTTGTCCTTCGCAATCAATTTTTCCACTAATCGCTACCCATTGGCTGTCTGGACTCCAATCCAGATCATAGGTCAGGTTAAAGTATCTGTCAGATGACACAGTAGTTTTGACCCAAGTCTTGGTATCCCACAGTTCAACTACATCCATAGAACCCAAGAACCCTTCAGGATACTCTCGGCCTATGGTTGCCAATTGGCTCCCATCAGGACTCCAGGAAACTACCGCTACTTGATAATGCCCATTGGGTAGTGATTGCTGAAGGGTAAAGTTATCATTAGGATTACGGCTCCAGATGAGGATTGTACCTTGCCCTTCCCCGAACCCACTGACACCAGCCAATTGATTGCTATCCGGTCTCCAAGAAACGGAAACCGCCTCATTTCCTTGAAGAAAGGCAATTTCCTCCAAAGTATCACTACGATATATGCCTATCCCATCTCTTGCTCCGGCGGCGATTAATTCACCATCGGGACTCCAGGCTACATCATATAAAACGTGATTGGTTGTGATTTGATTTTTTATAACTTGGGCTTTTAAGGTACGAGGCAGCCAGAACAATAAAATGGTTGCAACCAGAAAACCGGTAATCGTAATCGTAAACATCCCGCGATGTGGGTTTGTTCGGATGGTGTATTGGGGCTGAGGTCGCTGGTTGTGCATGGATTTTCTCGCGTTTTGATGCTGTTCCAATTAGGGAGAGATAGTAGGGGTATCTGTTGCAAACGCAGGTGTAGCCGTTGGCACACCAACCACCTCTGGCAGCGCGCTCACATCCCAAACCCGTAAGGTATTATCTTCCGAGCCAAGTGTAGCCAGTTTTGTCCCCGACGAAGCCCATTCTACCCTTCCAATCCAACCGGTATGAGCCTTCTCAATGTAGACCAGTTTCCGAGCAGTGGCAACGTCCCAGATAGATAAACTACCGTAACTATCTGCTGCGGCTAATTTACTCCCATCGGAACACCAACTCACAGCCGTAATTGCCGCCATATCTCCGCCCAGAGATGATTTTAAATCTTGAGCCGCCAAACTAAAAATAAGAACTTCGGTTAATCCCGAGCCAATCGCTAAATATTGACCATCAGGGCTAAAATCCAAATCATATATGGGGCGGTCTCCATTTAGGGAGGCGGAAAACACTTTTTCTCCTCCCTGGTCTATGTCCCATATCCGAAAAGCATCGCCTTGTTCAATAGCAAATCCGTTATTTGCCAATAGGTTACCATTAGGACTCCAATCCAGCTTCGCAAAACCAGCATAACTTGGTAAAACTATTTCTGGTTCTTGGCTGGCGACATCCCATATCCAGGTTGTATTGTAAAAATTTCCATCATTTGTTGGTGCTAAGGTTATATCTAGCGCTGAGCTTGCTAACTTGCTGCCATCAAAATTATAGTCTATGTTAAATACCCAATCAGAATGCTCACTCAAGATTGTTTTTGTATCCCCAAAGTTTCCAGCAGTTTGGACGTTCCAAATCCGAATCGTTTTATCCAAACTCGCAGTGACCACTTCATCATCTTGAGGACTCCAATCAACGTCGGTGACAAGATCGGTATGTCCCTCTAACTGGCCGAGTTCCTGGATATTACTGTCGTAAATGATAACGTTTTTATCAACGGTTAAAGCGCCCTTGCTGCCGTCATGACTCCAGGCAAAATCATAGGTTTTAGTGGTACTCGGTTGCACCACCTCAATAACTGGCAGCGTTTCGAGAACTTGCTGCGCCTGGGTGTTGGTTGCCAGTCCGCCTATAAAAATCAGACTGATAAACACGGCGGTAAAAATGATGGCCTTGCGATTGGCCGTAAAGACGTTATGGAATCGGGATCGCTGGTCGCGCATAGCTTCTCCGTATGGGGGTGAGCAGTGAGATTGGCTGTCAATTATTATAGGCGGTGATTGTCCAGGGGGATTTTACGGTAGGGCAATCAGCGTTAAAGCGCCCGATAGTACCTTCATTTGGGCCTTATCAGACCGTTTCTTAGAAATCTCGTTATTCTTCGTAAGAAGATTACAAGAATGCCGCGCCAGTCCTTTTAGTGCGTTTGAGACCGTGTTAGAATAACCGGTATGCAACTGATGTTACCTGATTTCCGCGTCCGTCAGCGCGATTTTCTGTTGGAAATTTCGCGTGCGATGACCGCCCAGCTTGACCTGGGGGAAGTTCTGCGCCTGGTGTTGAACGCTTCCATTGTCATGTTAGCCGGGAAGGTCGGTATTATCGCGCTGCGGGACGGCAATGGTCTGTACCGCGTGCGCGCCACGATGGGCGTGGAAAGTGATCGCGTCGCCCGCATTAACCAACTGCTCGATGAACTGGTGACGACTTCGGATAACGGCCTCGACCCTGATTTTCTCAATGCCCGCCTCAGCCAGATGGCCGTCGTGATTGACAAACGACTGCGCCAGTCGCTCTTTTTGCCGCTGGTGATCGCTGGCGAGCCGGTGGGCCTGCTGATTGTCTTCCGCGTTTACTGGGTAGATGCCACCGAAAACGACCTCCAGATTTTACAGAGTTTTGCTGACCAGGCGGCGATTGCCGTTCATAACGCCCAACTTTATGCGCGCATTGATTATGAACGCAAACGGTTAGCGGCCATTCTGGAATATGGCGCGGACGGCGTGATGATTCTAGATGGCGGTCTGCGGATTCAGGGGTTTAATCGCGCCCTGGAACGGATGACGGGCTGGCCGAGCGCGGACGCGGTGGGGCGTGATCTGGATGAAGTGATCGTGTGGAAGCGGCTGGAAAAAGGTAATTTACGGCAGTCGTTGGTCGAGGGGTGGCCGTTTCGGATGGCTGCTGATGCGCCGGTAGAAACGCTTTATGTCGAAGGTGATTTGTTACGTCGAGATGGCCTGACGTTGAGTATTGGCATTACCTACGCGCCGCTGCTGACGGTGGATGGACAGTTGTCCAATATCATTGCCAATGTGCGCGACATCACCAATTTCCGGCAGGCGCAGGAAATGCAGAATGTATTTATTTCCACGATTTCGCACGAACTGAAAACGCCGGTGGCGCTGATTAAAGGGTATGCCGGGACACTGCGCCGCGAAGATGCAACCTGGGACCCCCAGGTGATTAAAGACAGCCTCGCCGTGATTGAAGATGAAGCGGATCGGCTAACCGAGCTGATTGAAAATCTGCTGGCGGCCAGCAAACTGAAAGCCGAGCGAATGCGCCTGGACTTGGGCGATGTGCGCTTGAACGCCCTGGCCGCGCAGGTCGTGGAACGCTTCCAGACGCAGACCAAAGACCATCAATTTGTCCTGAATTTTCCGGCGGATTTCCCGGTCATTCAAGGGGATGAATTCCGCTTGCGGCAAGTCCTCGATAATCTGGTCAACAACGCCATTAAGTATTCGCCAAATGGTGGTATCATTGAGATCGGCGGTGGGGTGGATGATGATACCGTGACCGTGTTTGTGCGCGACCAGGGCGTAGGCATTTCCGAACAGGAACAGGAGCGCATTTTTGATCGCTTCTACCGGGTGGATGATACCTTAAGCCGCCGGACCAAAGGGACGGGGCTGGGGTTATATCTTGCCAAGACGATTATCGAAGCGCATGGTGGCCGCATCCGGGTAAAAAGCAAACCAGGCAAAGGTTCGACCTTCTACTTTACACTTCCCCAATGTTAGCAACCCATCCATAAAAAGACGTTTTCTTAGGGGTGAGCCGGATTCGCTCCTACGGGCGGATTTTGGGATGAACCATATGTCCGTTTAAATTGATCCTTCGGAGTGATCTATGCCTAAGACGTTGCAAGCCAGTATTTCCTGCATTCAATGCCATCAACCCTTTCGGACGACGTTTCAGAACGTCGTGGACGCGCAGCAAGACCCTCAGGGTAAAATGCGCTTGCTGACCGGCCAACTGAATTTGGCCCAGTGTCCCAACTGTGGCGCGCCGAATACGATGATGACCCCCATGGTGTACCACGACGCCAGCAAAGAACTGTTGATTACCTTTGTGCCGATGGAATTGGGGCTGCCGAAAGAAGCGCAGGAAAAAACGATTGGTGATCTGGTGCGCGGTGTGACCAGCGAACTGCCGCAAGGGGCCTTTAAAGCCTATTTGCTGCAACCGCGTCAGGCCTTGACGATGCAGGGCCTCATTGACCAGGTTTTGCAGGCGGATGGCGTGACACCGGAGATGATGGAAGCGCAGCGCGCGCGGGTGCGGCTGATTGAGTCGTTGCTGGAAACGGCAGACGAAGAAATTCCGGCGCTGGTCAAAGAGAACGACGCGCAGATTGATTCTCAGTTTATGCAGACGATTTCCCTCTTGGCGCAGCGGATGTTACAGGAAGGGCGGCAGGGGATTGCTGAACGGTTGGTGCTGCTGCAAAACCTGATTGTCGAATCTTCGACATTTGGGCAGCAGTTGATGGAG
>DATALK010000464.1:0-2161 GCA_036261085.1 Phototrophicaceae bacterium
CTTTGGCTTTGGCGTCGAAATTACCGTCTTCGCCCCGGCTGTCGGTGTACTTGATATGGCAGAAGATGAAGTCATAGTCATTCCAGATGCGCCCGACATGGTTAAATTCGTCAGCGGCGGTATCATGCCCGTCGGTCTGAATCACATCCATACCGACCAACCGCGACACGCCTTTGTACATCGGGTACACGGCCACACACGCGGCCTTAAGATTGTAGATGTCTTTATACTTGGGCAGACCGGGTTCCATCGCAAAGCCACGCAGCGTACACATATTGGCCGGTTCGTGGCCCTTCAGCACTTTGCGGGCTTCGTCAAGCCACTGGTTGACCAGCTTGGCAGTGGGTTCGGCTTCCGGCGAGAGGGCTTTGGCCGGGAGGGTGGGTTTGCCCGTCACCTGCGGATCAGTATCGGCGATGTGGCCGTTCAGCCCTGGCCCGCGCAGAATCACGGCAAAGCGATAATCCTGCACCGCTTCAACAATGGTTTCCACACCCGGCAGCTTAATTTTTTTGAGGAGTTCAACGCGCTTCGCGCCTTCTTCGGTAGGAATACGGCCCGCGCGCCGATCCGTAATCAGGCCGTTGTCGTCCACCGTGCAGAAGTTTCCGCGAATCGCCACGTCACCGGGGAGCACTTCCAGGCCGATGCCGGTGGCTTCCAGCACACCGCGCCCGATTTCGTATTCAATTGGGTCGTAACCGAACAGCCCCAGATGTGCCGGGCCACTGCCGGGGGTAATGCCGCGCGCAATCGGAATGCTTAAACCCAGGCAGCCTTCGCTGGCGAGTTTATCCATATTGGGGGTCTTGGCTGCTTCCAGTTCGGTGGGGCCGCCGGGAGTGATTGGCAGGCCGCCCAAACCATCCATCACCAGGAGGACAATTTTGCCGCCGGAGTCCTCGGCCAGCCGTTTCATCAGTTTAAAATTCGCCATGTCCATTTTCCCTTTCTGAAATGAACTTATGGAGAGCGCGTCACGCCCCCTGCGAGTTGTCGCCAAATTGCCTTATGGTTGTAACCCGTTTAGCAGAACGGTGTCAAGGAAAAACAGCGGGCAGCGGTCAGACAAATGTCCCGACTATTCCGGGAAAATGCTTTTGACCGCCAGTGTAAATCCAGGCAGCATGTCGCCGCCATCGAGCGTGTCTTCCAATTCGAGCGTGCGGGTTTCCTGGGGCGTATGGACGACAACGGTTTGGGATTTGGGATACACGACCCAGACCAATGGTGTGCCGTAGCGCAAATACTGGCGCACCTTTAACTGTAAATCTTCGGCATCGTCGTTGGGAGAAACAACTTCAACCGCCAAATCCGGCGCAAAAGGCAGGTATTCATCGGGCAAACCGTCGGGCAGTCGTTCCGCCGCGACAAAACCCACATCAGGCGCGCGCACGGTATTTTTCCCGTCAGCGTTTTGGAAGAGGATATAACCGGTCTCGGCAGCCGTTATTTCACCCAGATGGTGCGCCTCAACGTAATTGCCAATTAATCGCCCTAATCGCGCCGCAATGCCGCCATGTTTGCCGCCCGCTGGTGACATAACAATTAACTCCCCCTCGCTCAGTTCCAACCGTTGTTGGTCGTATTCCCCCGAATGTGACAGCCGCCATAAATCCGCTACTGTATAAAGTTGTTCTCGTGTGACCATAACGGTTACTCCACCAACTGCTTGCCCTTATTGTCTATCGGGCGGCGCATTTCTGCCAGTTCAGTTAAACCTTCTGCCCAATCCCGCCAAAACCAATTCATTTAACGCGGCGACCTGAGCGTTTACGTCCGCTGATAAGCCGGTCAAGGCGTACAGCATCAGGCCGTCATACTGCGCGATTAAAGCCCAACTGAGCGCATTGGCAGCTACGGGCCGGAATTCACCACTGGCGATCCCGGCCTCTATGATGGTCTGTACCAGCGATTGAAACGGCTCAATCGCCGCCTGATACCGCCCCCAGAAAACTTCCTCCTGCCATAGTTCCATCAGGAAGTTCAATGGCAAACCGCGCAGCGGACTGTCATGGGTGATGAGTTGGGCAGAACTTGCCAGCAGCGTTTCCAACTGGGCCGCCGCCGGGAGTGCCGGGTCGGGCCGGGCAAACTGGCCGATGATTTGGCGCATCAGCTCGTCAAACAACGTCAGAAACAGGTCTTGTTTGTTGGTGAA
>DATALK010000482.1:0-2987 GCA_036261085.1 Phototrophicaceae bacterium
CCCCTCCTGGTGCAGCAGCGGCGATTGTCCGATTTACAGGGATTTTTTTTTTAACCGGGAAGCCGAAGCAACTTTGCTCGCCACTAATCCCATTATTTACGAAGTCTATGAAGCCACGCAGAATCCCAAAACGGCGGGCCAACTCCTGTACTCCACCACCGTCATTTCCCCCGGCAAAGTCGGTAACGAATATTATATGACCAAAGGTCATTACCACGCGCTGCGGGATCGCGCCGAATTTTATTTCGGGCTGCGCGGAACGGGTTATCTCATCTTACAAACACCGGAAGGCCAGATCAGCGTTCAGCCCATGCCACCCGGTACGGCTGCTTACGTTCCGCCTTATTGGGGCCACCGCACCATTAACGTGGGCAGCGACGAATTCGCGTTTCTGGCGGTCTATCCCGCCGACGCCGGTTATGATTATGGCACGATCAGCGAAACCGGTTTTGCTTCCATTGTGATTGAACAGGACGGCCAGCCCCAGGTCGTCCCCAATCCCCGTTATCGCCCGTAAATCCGCAGGAAAACGTCGGATCGAATCCAACTTTAATGTAAACCCTCCTGCTGGTCTGAATGAGAATGATGGAGGTAGCGAAATGGATTTATTAACCGTCACCGGCAAAATTCCTATCGAAGCCGTGCAGATGGCGGATGCGCACGCCCACGCCTGGATTAAACCGCCCCCAGCAATTATGGACGATAACGCGCCCATCCTGGACGATTATGATGCGATCCTGGATGAGCTGACCGAATTTGGCAGTGCGGGCGGCACGACCCTCATTGACTGTCAACCAGGCGGCTGCGGACGGGATGCCCGCATGTTGGCAAATCTAGCTGAAATGACCGGCCTTCACATCACCGCCACCACCGGGTTTCACCTCAAACGTTACTATCCGCTGGAAAGTTGGCTGTGGACAGCCAGCCAGGCTGAGGTGGTAGCTCACTTCCTGGAAGAGTTAACCGTTGGCATCAGCGAGACCAGCAACACCGTGCGCGCGACCACCAGTAAAGTCGGTTACGAAGGCTTGATTGACGGCCAGGTCCGCACCTTAATGGAAGCCGCCGCTCAGGCGGCCTACCAGACGGGTGCGGCAGTCCTCGTCCATACAGAACACGGAAAAAATGTCGAAGCACTGCTGCCCTTTTTTGCCGATTTTGGTGTACCACCGTCACGACTGTATCTGTGCCATCTGGACAAACGCCCTGATCCCGGTTTGCACCGCGAATTGGCCCAAGCCGGAGTACTGCTCGGCTACGATACTTTTTTACGACCCAAGTACAATCCTGAAGAAAACGTCTGGCCGCTGCTTAAAACGATAGTCGAAGCCGGTTTTAGCGGCAGTATTGCATTGGGATTAGACACCTCCCGGCCCGCCATGTGGGCACACCAGGGCGGCGAATGGGGCTTGCTGGCGCTACCGCAGTTGATTATCCCGCGCCTGCGCGCGGAAGGCATTGCTGAGAGCGTCATCGCAGCCCTGACTGGCCAAAACATCGCGCGGCGGTTGGCCTGGGCGGCCACGGAATAATAGCGGTAACGCTTGCGCCGCGCGTTATACTTGCAAACAGCATAGCCAATCTTTCTCTCCGTAAAGGATTTTTAATGACTGCCAAGATTGTTGTTGTGGGTAGTTTTAACGCTGACCTGACCTCGTACATGGAGCGGATGCCCCGCCCTGGCGAAACGGTACACGGGCGCAAATTTGTCACCGGCCCTGGCGGAAAGGGGTCAAATCAGGCGGTAGCGGCGGCGCGTCCGGGCGCGGAAGTGACTTTTATCGGACGCATTGGGCAGGATTTGTTTGGAGATATGGCGCTGAACATGTGGGAGCAGGAAGGCATCAATACCCGCTTTGTTGTCCGTGACCCTGACCGTGCCACTGGCGTTGCCCCGATTTTTGTGGACGATACCGGCGAAAACAGCATCGTCGTGGTGTTAGGCGCGAACCTCAATATCAAATCGGCGGATATAGATGCGGCTGCCGCCGTTATCGCCCAGGCCGATGTGCTGCTGATCCAGTTGGAAATCAACCCGGATATGGTCGCTTATGCGCTCAAAACCGCCAAAGCCAGCGGCATTCGCACCATTTTAAATCCAGCTCCGGCAACGCAATTACCGGCTGAAGTGATTACCCTCGCCGATTTTATCACCCCCAACGAGACCGAACTGGAAGTGTTATCCCGCCAAACCGGACAATCTATCGAAGCAGCGGCCCGCTCCCTCTTTACGGCTGATAATCAGACTGTCGTTGTGACCCTCGGTGCAAAAGGGGCGCGTTACATCCGGTCAAATACCAGCGAATTCGTGCCAACTTATCCGGTAAAAGTCGTGGATACTACTGGCGCAGGCGATGCTTTTAACGGCGGACTGGCCGTTGCCCTGGCAGAAGGCCAGGATTTGGCGGCGGCGGTTGACTTTGCCAATGCGACAGCCGCGTTATGTGTCACGCGCCTCGGCACTGCGCCGAGTATGCCCCACCGTGATGAGGTTGAAACCCTGCTGAAATCCCGCTAAAACCCGCTCATAATATCAGGGCTGGCGGCCCCGGCTGGCCCTGACTACACCCACCGGTACACCCTGACAATATACCCTGAAAGTTACCCTTCGGTGGACGCCGCTACACCCCCTTTTCGCCGATGATAAGGACAGTAAAGCACACGAGCGAACGCGAAGAAGGGGTCAATCATGGCGAACCAGACACTCAATCGGATGGGCAAACAGGTTATCAAACTGGCGGCAAAACTGGCGCTGAAACTGGATGTGCAGTTCCAAACACCGCTGCCGTCGGGCGCAAAAATCATTGCCCCCAATCACCCGACCACGATGGATCCCTTCATTATCTCGACCATCACGAACGAACCGGTTTACATCCTGGTCACGGAATCGGCCTTTAAGATGCCGCTGGTGGGGCGTTACCTGCGCGCTGCCGGACATATTCCGGTGGTAACGGGCAGCGGGCGTGATGCCTTTGAAGCGGCCAAAC
>DATALK010000490.1:0-2414 GCA_036261085.1 Phototrophicaceae bacterium
GCGAACTCGGCAAACCGGTGGTGATGCTCATGCCCAAAGGGGCCAGTAAGCTGGGCTTGCGGTTGCGCCAGCGGGCCTTTAACCAATCTATCGAGCAGCACCAAAGCCAGAATGCCTTCTGGAAGCGGATTGCCGAGGATGGCACCGCGCTTATCTTTGAAGACGCCACCGATCTTTCGCGCCAGCTGGCGCAGTTGTTTAACCAGTGGGCGGCGAACCTCCCGGCGGCCCTGGCCGCTGCTGCCGAAGCCATTTTGCCACCCCCGCCGCCCGCGCCACCGGTTCCCGGAGCCAGCGGCGCGCCGCCGCGTGAAGCTCCCGTGCCGCGCGGCCTCCCCATGCTGGATGTTGACACCTTATCCGACCAGATTGCCGAGAAAACTGCCGCTAAACTGCTGACCTACCAGCAGAATCAGCAGCAAAATCTGGCCGAACAGGCGGTTAAAGTCAATGAAGCGCTGCGGTTGTGGCCGGGAGAACTGGTGTTTGGCCGCCCTGCCAAAAGTCAACAGTTCCAGAGTGATGTGTTTGTGGTCATGCCGTTTGCCGCCGCGTTTGCGCCGGTTTACACCGACATCATCAAACCGCTGGCCGCCGAACTGAAGCTGACCATTTTACGCGGCGACGAACTCTCCTCATCGCGGGGTTCGATCATGGAAGAAGTCTGGGCGGCGCTGAATGCTTGCCGCTTTGTCATCGCGGAAATTACCGGCGGCAACGATAACGTGTTTTACGAACTGGGCATTGCCCACACGCTGAACAAACCGGCTATCCTCATCACTCAGGCCGCCGCGCCGGAAGCCGTGCCGTTTGATATTCGCCACCTGCGGTATGTCCGGTATGAAAACACGCCGGAGGGCGGCGTCCGGCTGCGCAGCGATTTACAAACGGTCATCACGCGCCTGCTGGCGGAACTGGACGCGGTGGATTCGGCTTAACACGGCGCGCGTTCGCTGGTTTGCCGCAGCGTCGCCAGGGAACGATCCCGCACGCCGTTATATTCATAAGCGTCTTTGGCGGCCCAGCCTTCGTAACGCTGTTGATTCTCATCAATATAAATAATGTTCAGCCAGTTGTAATCGTCAGCGGCGACTTCCGCCGAACCAGGGACTAACAGGACGCGCGTTTTGTTGGGCAGCCGAATCAACTGGCGGGCGCTGGTGCGGGGTTCCGCGCGCAGGCTGAGTTTGTTTTCCGGGTTGCTGCCGGAATAGGTGAGATACACCTGGCAGAAGCCATCGGCAGTCACCGCTGCGCCAAGCGGCGTCCCAACTTCGGGCAGTGGAGGCAGGGCGAACACGGGCGTTGGGGTAACAACGCCCCCAACAGGTGTGCGGGTGGGAATCGGGGTAAAGGTGGGGATGGGCGGCGCGGTGGGTTGAATGGCTTCCGTCGTTAAGTTACAGGCGGCGATCAAACCGGCCAGCAGCCCCAGTATCAGCCCCAATTTCCAGCGCATAGCTGCCCTCCTCAGCGTGTAATCAGTTGGTTAGACTCATGCACTATTATCCCGCCAACGGCGCACCTCTGCCAGCCAAAAACGGGATTTGCATCCCGGAACGGCGCGGGCTACGATTAGCGAATCGGGCCACCATGACGGCCCACAGCTGGGGGATTAAACCATGTGCCAGATGTCCAAGCGGTTCGGTCTGACGATCATACTCATGGTCGGGTCACTGCTCACGATTCGTTCCGTCGCGCTGGCCCAGCATACCATCACCGTCATTTGTAATTCGTCGGAACCGCAGACCAAACCGTTCTCGCTGCCAGGAACGTATTTCCACCTCATCGGCCAGCCGCTTTTTAGTGATCCGAACAGCAACTACCAGATTGAAGCCATCAGCGCCTCTGGCAGCCAACAATACACCGTTCCCTTTCCCCGCGAGACCAGTTTGGAATTGTACCCGCCAACGGTTTCTCCCGATGGACGCTATGTGGTTTTTCGTCCGGCCTCCGAAAAGGTTGGATTGACGGTCTGGGACTTACAGACCAATGCTTTTGCCAGTTTGCCACTGCAACGATCTGATCTTGACTACCTGATTTATACCCATGACACCTCTTACCAACGCAAATACCATTTGCTCTCATGGTTTGACGATTCTTATTTGTTATTACAATACTACGATGATCCCTCTAACCGCTTCGATTATCATGTGAATGGACAAAAGCGTTTTGCCATTACAGAAGCACCATTGAAAATCACTGAACAGACGACTGAGGTTATAACCTATCCCGATTTAGCCATCCCAGAGGGAAATAAATATCCGGCCATCCAATTCTCACCTGACCATCGTTGATGGCTTGTTGCAGACTTTCATCTTCCTGAAATTTTTCACCCGGATGTAATTCAAGTACATGCCAGGGGTTGCCGTTTGAGTCGCTGGTTAGAATAAATGCTGTACTTCCATCTGGCA
>DATALK010000503.1:0-3035 GCA_036261085.1 Phototrophicaceae bacterium
CTCACCTGCGCCCGTTTGAAAAATGACTGGAAAATTGCTGCCCCGCGACACCTGGGTGACAACTTCGGCGTCCAGGCTCGGCTCAGTTCGCACGTTGGCCGTCTCAAAAATGACCGTCACCGAGACTACCGCATCCATCGCTGGCAGCGGTGCAGGCGTGCTGGTTACGGCAACCGTAGGTTCAAAACGCGGCGTATTGGTGACCAGTACTTGCGCTGTCGCCGGCGTAAAAGCCATGCCGAATAATACAATCAGGCCAGCAGCGGCCAGGCTCACAAGCAGTAAACGTCGTTTCATAGTTTATTGATATCCACACAGCTTCCACTCGCCGCCCTCCTGTACCACCCGGTACACGTTATCGGCCAGCGAGAGGATTTGATTATTTTCGCCCTGATAGGTTACGGTGATCTGGCCCTGGCACGCGACTAATGTAGCGTTTCCATCCGTGCCTGCCGATTCACAGGCCAGCCCGTCCAGTTTGGCGTCAACCGCACCAAAGGAGTCGAACTCGATTAAAGCCGCCGCCTCGTAATCTGCACAAAAAAGTTTGACAAACTGCTCCCGGTCTTTGGTTACCAGGGCCTTTAGATAATTTTCAACGGCATCCGGCGCGTCCGCTTGGGTGGCACAACCGGCCATTATGACCAGCAATAAACAGGCAAAAATGATCTTTTTCAAGCGTCTCTATTCTCCTCGTAAAACGCACAGGCTCAGGTTTGGAGTGAGTGAAACCCATGTTATGGTGTAAGGGTGGTTCGTGAACCGCCCCCGAAAATCATCCGTTCTGAACAAGAGCCAAACTCAAGCCGAGGATTATAACATAGCCCGCGCCGATTTGTGGTAGACCGCAGAGACCGTTCAAGCCAGGATGGACATAAAAAAGTGAGGCATCCGACCTGGATACCCCACCCTCAAAAACTGAAATAAACGCGGTGATTTATGACGGTATGCTGGGGGCCGCGTCTGCCTCCACAAAAAAGGTGGGATGTTCCAACAAGCGGCGCACCGGACAGCGCGTCGCAATATCCATGAGCATGGAACGCTGGTCGGCGGTCAGGTTTGGCCCATGTAAAATCACCTTCTCGCGGATTTCATGAACAAACTGCGACGCACCCTGGTAAGCCGGATACTCGCCGCCGGAGAACCGTTCCACATCCAGGCGCACTTCGACTTTTTCCAGCGGCCAGTTTTTGCGGTTAGCGACCAGATGCAGCGTCACCACAATGCAGCTTCCCAGCGCGCCCAGCATTTGTTCCATTGGTGTCGCGGCGCTGTTCGTGCCGCCAGATTCAACCGGCTCATCGGCGTGCCAGATTTGATCGCGCGTGGTAATGGTGGTGCGCAAACCTTGATCGGTCCAGACAGTTACGGGGGCCATATCGTCATTGCTCCGAAAAGATGGTGTGATTTATCAGCCTAGACGCCCCTGCGAGTCAGGCTCTTACTAGGCCCGCCCGAAAATATCCAGCGTGTGACCATTAATCGAACGACTGGCCGCTAAAAAGTCAATAGCATCGGCAATCTCTTCCGGCTGAACCCATTTACTATAATCCGCATTTGGCGAAGCTGCGCGATTCTGTGGGGTGTCAATCATGCTGGGCGCGATGGCGTTCACCGTGATGCCAAGCGGCCCCAACTCAGCGGCCATACTTTCAATCACCCGCTGGGCTGCGGCTTTACTGGCGCTGTAGGCCGCCGCCTTTGCCGTTCCCCGGTAAGCATTTTTTGCCACAACCGCCACGATACTTCCCTGAATCTGGCGTTCGACCATGTGTTGGGCAACGCGGCCTGCCGTCACATAAACTGATTTGGCGTTCAGGTTCAGCATCTTGTCCCAAACATCCAAACCCGCTTCATGAACCCGCTGCCCCGCTGCAAAACCGCCCACCGTATGCGCCAGCACATCAATCCGCCCGTATTCCGCCTCGACCTGTTTCACCAGGGCATCCACACTGGCCGCGTCAGTCACATCGGCGGCGCCAGCGAATCCGCCAACTTCCGCCACCATTTCGGCTAATTTCCTTTTGTCGCGCTCGACCAACACCAGTTTTGCGCCAGCACGGACAAAACGCCGGGTGGCGGCCTGACCCAGATTGCCACTCGCACCGGTAATCATCACCACTTTATCTGCCCATTCACCCACCATATTTCATACTCCTCATCTCATCATCCAGCTAACAATCCATCCGTCGAAATGAATGCGGACGAGGCCCCGACACGGTTGCGGATTATTAACGTTCCGCCGCTTTGTACCGCGCCCGAAACCCATCCTCCAGAATACTCAGCATCACAAAATCCTGGTATTGGTGGTTGTAATAATACCCGTCTCGTTGAATCCCTTCCCGCTGAAACCCCACTTTCTCATAAAAGCGTAAGGCGCGCTCGTTGCTGCCCACGACCCCGATAGCTACCCGATGGAAATTGAGATAGCCGAAGGCATAATCCAGCAGCAGTGTAATGGCTTCTCCACCATACCCCTGCCCCCCGGCGGATTTATCACCGATGATGATTCTTAAGTCGGTGGTGCGCCAGGGCGGGAACATGCGCAGCAAGCCCGCTTCGCCGATCAGCCGAGTATCCGGTAACGTGACGATCACAAACCACACGCGGCTGGTATCGTTTTGAACGCGGTCAAACCAGGCGTCCACCCCAGCTGGCGAGGTCGGCAGCACTTCGCCGGTCAGCCCGCGAATTTCCGGGTCATTCATCCAGACCAGCAGTTGGGCGCAGTCGGTTTTTTCCAGCGGGCGCAAGGCCACCCGCTGACCACACAGAAACAGCGGAACAGCAGAATTTTCAGCCATAATTTCCCCTTGTCGAAATCAATTTTGAAACAGAGTATGAATCAATAATTGAGATGCCTAAATGCGTGACATTTGTCATCCAGCATGTGCATTTTATCACTAGGCTTTCCCACTGCCGAATTTTATACTCTAACATAGTTATTGAGAACGGTTCTCAACAAGGGTGGCGCTTCACAATGACTATTGATGAACGCTCCTGATGAGGCGAAAGTCGAAGCAACAAAATGTCCT
>DATALK010000507.1:0-2135 GCA_036261085.1 Phototrophicaceae bacterium
CAATATAACTAAACCACGCTCTTCAAAACACATTATTAATATCCCGGCATTGGGTTTTCCTAATCTTTCCCGCTCGGCGCTGGGTTCAATGCCGTGATCTATGGCATTACGCAGCAGGTGCATAATCGGTTCTTTGAGCGCGTCGAGCGTGGTTTTATCCAGTTCGACGGTGGCTCCGATAATGTCGAGGTAAATGTTTTTATCGGTGTCGCGGGCCAAATCCCGCACCATGCGCTGGAAACCGGACAGCCCAGTTTCAAACGGAACCAGCCGCATCCGGCTCACATCATCCTGGAGTTGTTCGATGAGCGTCCCAATTTGCGAGTTGTACTGGCCCATATCGCGGGAAATCTGGGCCAGGTGGCGGTTAGCTTCCGTCAGATAGCGCTGATTGGTTTCCAGAAACTTCAGCAGCGCGTCCAGTTCATCCACATTTTCGTGGTGTTGGCTGTTTTGCAGCCGCCGCGCCAGCCGGATATAGGTGGTGCGGACGCTGCGCCATTCGCGCTGCCAGCGGTGATGCAGTTTTTGCAACCGTAGAATATCGCGCTGGCGTTCCTCGCCGTGCATTTTGGTGACCAGCAGTTCGCTGATTTCGCCGTTAAGCCGGTCTAACTTGGAAACGGGCACGCGCACCCCGTCTTCTGCCGGACGCATCAGCAGTGTACCCGTCTCGCCCAACTCCATCGTTCCCGAAACAGTAGGTGTGGCTTTCAGGCGTTTAACTTCCTGGGTTGGTGACAATTTGGGAATTGTTTTTGCGGCTTCCGGCGCGGCGCCCACAATGGTTTGTTCCAGGCGGGCCAGGACGGCGGCCAGCGCTTCCGTGCTGTTTTCCACGCCGTTGACTACGTTCTGAATCAAATCCATGCCATCGTAGAGCAAATCGCAGATGTTGGGCGTTAAGTCCATTTTGTGGTTGAGCGCCGCCCCAAAAATTTCTTCCATATAATGAGCAATGGTTTCAATGACATTGATGCCAACTGCGCGGGCTGCCCCCTTCATGCTGTGTGCGACGCGGTTCATTTCCCGCAGGACGCTGGTTTCGTCCCCGGCGGTGCCGGTTTCCAGTTGCAGTAGGCCATTGTTCAGGGATTGCAGGTAATCAC
Organism: Phototrophicaceae bacterium; assembly: GCA_036261085.1. GTDB lineage: Bacteria > Chloroflexota > Anaerolineae > Aggregatilineales > Phototrophicaceae > CFX2. The sequence goes on from DATALK010000507.1 coordinate 1,110, forward strand.
TGACCTCCACCCAGAAAATATTCAGCAAATCGGCATCGGTTGAGTTGCTCACAATGTCCTCAAAAGGCTTAAAATCCGCGCCCTAGATGGTTAACCCGTTCAAAATTGCATTGATGCGGGTCGATACTTCCCGCAAATTTTGTACGCTGGCTTTGACCTGCATCGTGCTGTTCAGGGTTTCGGTGGTGGAATGTTTAATCATACGCATGGCCTGCGTTAGTTGATCCATGCCGATGGTTTGCTGGCGGGTGCTGGCGGCGATTTGCATGGCAGCCAGAGCCGCTTCTTCAATTGCATGAGACAGATTGCGAATCGAATCACCCGCGCTGTTGACCAGTACTTGGCCGGTGTCCACCCCCTTGCTGCCTTCTTCTGTGACCATGACGGCGGCGTTGGTCGCCCGCTGGATTTCGCCCAGGATTTCGCGCACCTGAATGGTGGCATCGCGGTTCTGGTCGGCCAGATTGCGGACTTCCAGCGCTACCACCCCGAAGCCTTTGCCCTCTTCACCCGCGCGGGCCGCTTCGACGGACGCATTCAGCGCCAGCATTCGGGATTGGTCGGCCAGGTTGTTGACGGTGGCGATAATTTCGCCGATTTGCTGCGTATGTTCCGATAGCACCAGGATGTTATCAGCGATGTCTTCCACGCGGCGGCGAATGACTTCCATCCCGGCGACTGTTTGGGACACGGCGTCCATGCCTTTGCGGGAAATATCTACCGAAACCTGTGCCGTTTCCGCCACACTCTGGGCGCGTTCGGCGGTTTCGGTCACGGTGGCTCGAACTTCGTTGACCGTCGCCGTTGTTTCCGTCACCACATCATCCTGCTCGTTTGCCATCGAAATCTGCTGCGCGGTGGCGTCCATGATCTCTTCGGTGTCCGCCTCGAATCGTTGCAGCGCCTCGTTGATTTCTGTCACCATATCTTGCAGTCGGTCTAACATCCGGTTCGTGGCAGCGCCCAGCCGCAGCAGCATTTTTTCTTCTGCCGTGCGCGCGATCATTTTGACATCCAGCCGTTCGC
>DATALK010000512.1:0-7838 GCA_036261085.1 Phototrophicaceae bacterium
GGTCAGCGCGCCCGCATCATTATAAATGGCGCCGCCGCTGGCGCTGGTTCCGCTACCGCCCATGTAACCCTGAGTCAGCGTGAGATTTTTCAGCGTCAGCGCCCCTGCCGCGCCAATATAAAACAGGCGGTGCTGGTGGCCGCCGCTGAGGGTAATCCGCCCGCCGCCGTCTAAAGTAATCGCCGCGTCAATGTTTTTCTGGCCGGTGGTGACAATCGTGGCCGGACTCGCGCCGCAGTTAAAGGGCGGCGCGCCCCCCGCCACGACATCGGCCAACGCCAAATCAAACGCCAAACCGGTACAACTGCGCGCCGTCCCCGCGCCAATCACCCCCGCTGCCTGGGCAAAATGATATAACGTAAAACTGAACGGGTTAAACGTCGGGTCGCTGGTCGCAAAGCTGATCGTGCCGCTGAACTGACCCACTGTCCCGGCGGTACATTCCACCTGGAACGTCGCACTGCCCCCAAACGAAATTGATGTTGGGAAGCCACCCACCAGTGCGCAACCGGACGGATAACTGCTCGGCGGCGTCAGGGTCAGCGCCTCCCCGCTCCAATTTTCAATCGTAAACGTTTTGCTTTGGGCCGCATCCGTTGTGCGGCGCACGGGATAATCCACGCTGCCGCCGTTCGAGATGGTTGCGCTTGAACCATCAATGACCCGCACGGTTGGGGTGTATTCCACCGCGCCAATGTCACACGGCGGCAGCCGGTTCGCGCCGCGCTGGTCGGTGGTAATGGCGGTATTGTCGGAAAACAGGGGATTCGTTCCGGTGCTGCGATATTTGCAGGTCAGCGCGGCGTCAATGGCGTTGCTGCCCGGCAGCAGTTGGTGCGTCGGCGTCGGCCCGCCGTTATCGGCCAGCGTGGTATCCAGGCCTGTCGGCGCGCCGATTCTGCCGGGACACGAACTATCGCTAAGATTACCCGTCCAGGTCGTGAACGTGCCGCCATTCTTGATACAGTTCCCGCCCGCCAGAATCGAATCCTGGATTGTGACCGTTCCGGCGGTGCTGGACTGGTAGACGCTGCCACCGTCTGCTGCCTGATTATTGTAAAACGTGCTGTTGGTGATATTGACGTTTAGCGTTGTGCTGCTGGACAGCGCCCCGCCGGTGGTCGCCGCTGTGTTGCCGGAAAAGGTCGTGTTGGCGATGTTGGCAATGCCGGACTGGTTGATCGCGCCGCCCGCGCCGCTGGTGGTACGGTTGCCGGTGAACGTGCTGCCGCTGATATTCACGCGGTTCGCGCCGCCATCCAGCGCCCCGCCGATGCCGTTGGCAACATTATTACTGAAGATGCTGTTGGCTATATTTAACTGGCCCCCAGCCGAAACCGCGCCGCCGCTGCTCGCCGCCTGATTGCCGGAAACAACGCTGTTGGTGAAGGTCATGATGCCGCCAAAAATCGCCCCACCGTTGAAAGCGCTGTAATTGTCCGCCAGAGTCACATTCACCAAAGACACGGTTCCATTGTTATTAATCGCCCCACCGTTATTGGCGGCAGCGTGCCCGTGCGCGAGGGTCAGGTTTTGCAGGGTCAGCGTCACGCCGCCGCTCACGGTAAAAATCTGGCGGGCATCCCCGCCGCTGATCGTCAGCAGGCCGCCGCCGTCCAGCGTCAGCGTCGTGGAAATCGTTTTAGTGGCGGTCACGGTGATGGTGGTTGGCCCGCCACAGGCAAAAGTGTGGCTGCCGCCTGCCGCGATGGCAGCGTTTAGTCCCGCTTCATCACAGGATTGTTCGGCAGCCTGGGTGGAATCAAACGGGATGAACACCAGCAGGACGGCCAACAGCCAGGAAAAAAACGTCAAGCCGGAGCGCGTCATAGTGTTTGTTATATCCTCACAATGAATTCATTTACACTTGCCCTTTTTATAGTGTATGACTTTGGAACAGATGTAAACCTTGAGACCTACTCTGGTAAGAAACTTCACACCAATGTAACAAAAAGGCGAACGCGGTCAGGTTCGCCGGACGATCCTGGAGATAGAGGGCGGGTTCAAAACGGGGGATTGGTCGTCGGGGTGGGGCCGGGCCAAGTCCCCTATGTATCAAGTTAAGACTCGCTGGCGCGCCGCCCTGGGTTTAAACCCAGGGCTACGGGAAAAGCCAAGCCCACTAAAGAGGCTGTAAATTCAGCCAGACGGCTTTAGCCTCTGGCGGCAAAAACGCTTTAATTTGACGCCTATCAGTTGGCAAACCGCCCCGATGAGCGCCTACCCCGGCGGCAACACCTCGCCACTATCGCCGTTGCTGTCGGCGCTGTTGCCGTTGCCATTCTCATCACTGTTACCCATCACGGCCAGCGCGACCACCTCATCGCCATCATTTAAGTTCATCAGCACCACGCCCTGCGTATTCCGCCCGGTCTCGCGGATTTCCTCCAAACGAGTCCGCAGCACCACCGCGTTCTTGGTGATAAGCATCAGATCATCATCCAGGTTAATACAGCGCATGGCGACAATTGGCCCTGTTTTTTCGTTCCGCGCCAGTGTGCGTACCCCGGAACCATAGCGCCCCTGCGCGCGATAATCCTCCAGCAGTGTGCGCTTGCCAAAGCCGTTGAGTGTCACCACCAGCATATGGGAGTGTTCGGCACACACCACATCCATGCCGGAAACCCAATCGCCCTCTTCCAGACGAATGGCATTCACCCCCGCCGCTGGCCGCCCCATGACGCGCACTTCCGACTCGTGGAAGCGAATACTCTGGCCGTTCTGTGTCACCAGGATAATATCCTGGTCGCCATCCGTATATTTCACCCAACCCAGATAATCATCCCCGTCCAGCGTCATGGCAATCAGACCGCTGGGCCGCACCGCCGCGAATTCTTCCAACGCCACCCGTTTGATGCGCCCTTTGACGGTGGACATCACAAAATAGCCATCCTGCTCAAACGACGACACCGGCAGCATGGCCGTGATATGTTCATCGGGCGACAGGTTTAAAATCATGTGGATGAGAGTTCCCCGGTTAGCGCGTCCCGTTTCGACAATATGGAACGCCCGCTCCGAGTACACTTTGCCCCGATCACTAAAGAACAAAATCGTGTCCAGGCTGTTGGCGCTGAACATTTCAAACGGGGCATCCTCTTCTTTCATCGTCATGCCGATGACGCCCTTGCCCCCGCGCCGCTGCGCCCGGTAGGCCGTCGCTGGCACGCGCTTGATGTACCCTCGCGTGCTGAGCGACACCACAACCTCTTCACTCCGCACTAAATCCGCTTCTTCAAAGTCGGTGGTCACGCCGTAGAGGATTTCCGTCCGCCGGTCATCGCCATACTGCGCAGACATTTCCAGAATATCCTGGCGGATTAAAGCCCGAATTTTGGCCGGGGACGCCAGCAGGTCTTCCAGGAAAGCAATCCGCGCCGTGACTTCCTGATATTCGGCCTCAATTTTCTGCCGCTCTAAGGCGGCCAATCGCCGAAGCTGCATTTCCAGGATGGCGTTGGATTGCGCTTCGCTCAGGTTAAACCGCGTCATTAACTTGGCCCGCGCGTTGTCGGTATCGTCCGAGGAACGAATCGTCTGAATCACCGCGTCGAGATTGGACAGCGCCTTGAGCAGCCCTTCCAGGATGTGCGCCCGCGCCCGCTGTTTTTCCAGTTCAAACTCGCTGCGACGGACAATCACCTCATAGCGGTGGTCAACATAAATTTGCAGCGCCCGTTTTAAACCGAGGGTGCGCGGCTCGCCATTGACCAGCGCCAGCATTTGAATACTGTAGGTGGCTTGCAGTTGGGTATATTTATAAAGCTGATTGAGAACGGTCATCGGCTGCGCGCCAAATTTGAGTTCGACCACCAGCCGCATCCCGCGCCGGTCAGACTCGTCGCGCAGATCGCTGACATGCTGCAACCGACCTTCGCGCACCAATTCCACGATGCGTTCAATCAGGGCCGTTTTGCTCACCTGATACGGAATTTCCGTGAACACCAACCGGAAGCGTCCGCCGCGCACTTCTTCAACATCCGACTTCGCCCGCATGACCACGCGCCCGCGCCCGGTAGCGTAAGCTTCTTTCAGTTCGTCGCCGACCACAATTTGCGCGCCGGTAGGAAAATCCGGCCCTTTGACAAATTCCATCAGATCATCAACGGTGATGTCATCTGCCGTATCGTAATGGTCAATCAGATACGCAATCGCCTGCGCCAGTTCGCGCAGATTATGCGGCGGGATATTCGTTGCCATCCCAACGGCAATCCCGCTGGTTCCGTTCAGCAGCAGATTCGGCAGCCGCGCTGGCAGCACGGTGGGTTCCTGGATCGTACCGTCGTAGTTATCGGCAAAGTCCACCGTGTTCATATTGATATCGGATAGCAGTTCTTCCGCCATCCGGGACAGGCGCGCCTCGGTGTACCGCATCGCCGCCGGGCTGTCGCCATCCACGCTGCCGAAGTTCCCCTGGCCGTCTACCAACGGATACCGCAGCGAGAAATCCTGCGCCATCCGCGCCATCGCATCGTACACGGAGCTGTCACCGTGTGGATGATATTTACCCAGGACATCACCTACGATACGCGCGCTCTTTTTGTAGGACGTATTCGCGCGAATCCCCATGTCATACATGGCGTACAGGATGCGCCGGTGAACCGGCTTCAGCCCGTCGCGGGCGTCCGGCAGCGCGCGGGCGACAATCACGCTCATGGCGTAATCGAGGTAACTCCCGCGCATTTCCTCGTTGATGTTGATTGGCCGAATCGTGCCAGCGTCCATCACCATTGTTGTTCACGCTCCAAGACTCAAGCCTCACCCGGTTCGGTTATTAGCCCCCTCTCGGCCTGGAGAGGGGATCGGGGGTGAGGTCGAATGAAATCTGCTTTGCTGTCATACTATTTGGGTTCGACACGCCGTTGGCGCGCCCGCTGAGGGTCAAAGTTCCACCAAAATCAGCCATACAATCGTTCTAAATTATACCCGAAAACGCTGCCAAAAACCATAGGCAAGAATACCTGTATCCCAAATGCTAATAAAATTATCCCAACTGATTTGGGATAATCCGAGGGTAATAAGCGCGGTATAATCAGCTTTGTGACTTGTCAAACAAGGACGCTTGTGATGTTCAAACGTGGATTATCCCTACTGCTTTTGGCTCTGCTAATGATGAATGCGGTAGGGAATATCAGCGGACAGGAACCGGTAGGACGCGAAACAAAACATTATATCTATATTAAAGTCACCAACAATACTTTTCAGCCTCAGTACGACCTCCTAGCCAACTTAACTTTTGTTGCTGCACAACTCCAACTGCTTAAACACAATGTCTACTTTCGCCCGGTTAGCTCAGATCAGACCTTAGATTTCACGATTTGGAATATTGACGACAAGCCATCTATCAGTATAACCACCTACCAATCCCCTATTTCTGAAATTTATCCTTTTCTCGGTCAATTCAGCGAGAGCATGAGCCACGTTGACATCGTTCCTGGCAACCCTTTAAAAACGTATCTAAATGCAATCCGGTTAACCACCGCTATGAGCTTTTACCAGAGCAGTCTTTGCAACGAAGCCAATTCGCTTTTTAATGGAATCACTGCCAAATTAGTTCCCCAAAAAGGTCAAAACTATTCCATAGATAGCACTCTGAGTTCGATCTATTTTTATCAAGCCAACTGCTCAATTGCCAATCAAAACTTTGAAGTAGCGACCAATCAGCTTGATACAAGTCTTGACCTAAACCTGGGCAAATATCGAGAAATAACCATAGGTGCTTTACGTATCAGCTATTATCTTGCCTGGGTCTATCTCCAAACTGGACGAGAAGAAGAGGCGCTCTTACTGCTACAAAATCTGACCGAGGAAGCGAGACGTATCCCCGGAAGTGGAGATGCTTACAACGATGTCCTGATTAATTCTGCCCAAATCTATGCCCTCGCCTCTCACTATAAAGAAGCCGTTGAGAACCTAAATACTGTCATTGAGCGCTTTAATGAGAATATACCGTCTCAGCATCTCCTTCGCGGCCAGATGTACCTCGCGCTCTACGAATGGGACAGCGCCTTAGCCGACTACAACGCCGCGCTCGAACTTGACCCCGACTACGCCGACGCTTACTTTTATCGCGGCCTTCTGTACTACTCCATCCTGCAAACCGGCACTGACCTCCGCGATGACGCCTTAGCCGACTTCCGCCGTTATCTCGAACTCGCCCCCACCGGCGCTCACGCCGCCGAAGCCGCCCATTCGATTGCCACCATCCAGGCCGAACTGGACGCCCTGAACAATTGATCTAATTTATAAACTACCTACTGGGCTTTCCCTCCGCGAAATAACGCTCCCCAAACCAGAAAAAACTTTAAGAATCGCTGTGACCCGTTTTCTCCCCTTCTCCCTGAGGGAGAAGGGGCCGGGGGATGAGGGCCATAAGCCGGTGACGTTTTTAACCGAATGAAATTATTAAACAAATGTTTGAACGTTTGTTTACTCCGCCGCCCTCCTTTTCGCTTATACTGACTACTGGCGACCATCACAGGTAAAGAAATGTGTTTGCTATTTGTCTTTCGACTGAAGACTAACGACTGATGACTATTGCAGCAGCAGCAGCGGCAGTCCCCCCTCCCGCTCCGCCGCTGCCAACTTCGCCACCGATCTTTGCGCCTTGGTCTGATGCCGAAAAGCAATCAGGCGAATGCGGGAACCGGTTCGCCCTACTTCTTATTTCAAGGCATTGACTAACGCCGTACCGAACGCAACCAATTTTTCGATGCGGTCAATCCGGCTTTCTTCCTGTGCCAGCGCAATCAGCACCCCGCCCGGATAAAACAAAAACGCGGGTTGATAGGTGGCCGCTTGTCCCGGAAAGTAAGTGGCCCACGTTTGCAGGGCTTGCCGCGCCGGGTCAGTGAGCAGATTATGAGCCGCCGCTTCACTGGCTGCATAAACTTCAAATCCCGTAAAATCGAGCGCCGGAACCGCTTTTAAACCGTCAGCCATCGGTAAATCGTCATCGCCGTTATAGGCGCGTTGCATATTGCGGGCTAAATCACTCGTTTGGAAATCCAGATTGTTGGCAAGAATATTTTTAACCAAATCCGGCAGCTTCGGCATAATAAAAACTACGTCGGGCGAGCCAGCATCTTTCGTAAACCACACCCCCCGCACATCTGTACTGCGCCGGTTCCGGGGACTCCGATGCAGCCTCACGACAACTTGCGTTTTAGCCGTTTCCGTCACCCGATAGGTCCAACTAACATTTTGTGTGCAGCCGGAATAAGCGTAGAGCAGGCGAAATCCTGGCTTTTCGCGGGGCGCTGTCGGCATATAGTGCCAGCCCAATTCACCGGCCCGCGCCTGCCCCTGGCCCCGTTCGCGCCGTTTCTGGACGGAAAGAAAAATAAAAAGCGCCAGGAAAAATAATACCAGCGCCACAAACCAGGTCACGGACGTGGTATCAGCGCCAGATACGGGTATCCAGCCAGGTGTCCCAAACGGAGTCGCCATAATCCCCCCTGTTGTGAGCCGCAATAAAAACACAACCGGGGCCGATAAACGCTCCGGTTGTGCCACCACTCATCATCTTTGCTGAACTAAAACACAATCCGTCCAGTTGCCAGCAGCAGCGCCAGACTAAGGACACAGACATTCAGGAACAAGAAAATAGATAGAAACATGCGCTCGACAGCCGTCATACCAAGAAACCGCTTGTCCGTTTGGCGGCGCGCATCTTCTACTGCAAAAGTATCGTCTTCTTCCTCAAAATCAATGTCACCTTCATTGGTGCTTCGGCGGAGATCATCCAGCATGGCAGCTACTCCCTGACCAGAAAACTTATGATTATGATGTTATTGTAGCACGATTACGTTTTGGTGGTGGCGCATTTCAAGTTAAAATTT
>DATALK010000520.1:0-6985 GCA_036261085.1 Phototrophicaceae bacterium
TTGGCGTATCCGGTGCTGGTGCGGCCATCGTTCACGCTGGGCGGTTCCGGCGGCGGTGTGGCTTATGATGAGGCCGAACTGCGCGAAATTGCCGAACGCGGTCTGAAACTCAGTCCGATTGGGCAAATTCTGATTGACCGGAGTCTGCTCGGCTGGAAAGAATATGAACTCGAAGTGATGCGCGACACACTCGGTAACTTCGTCGTGGTCTGCACGATTGAAAATCTTGACCCGATGGGCGTGCATACCGGCGACAGCATCACCGTTGCCCCGGCGCAAACGCTGACGGATAAAGAATTGCAGCGTTTGCGGGATATGGCTAGAGCGGTGTTAGACCGGGTGGGATTGGCAACCGGCGGCGCAAATGTGCAGTTTGCGATTAATCCGGATGATGGTGACGTGTATGTGATTGAGATGAACCCGCGCGTGTCGCGGTCATCGGCGCTTGCCAGTAAAGCCACCGGCTTCCCGATTGCCAAAATCGCGGCGCTGCTGGCAGTCGGGTTCTCGCTGGATGAAATCCCCAACGACATCACGCGGGTGACACCGGCCAGTTTTGAGCCGTCGCTGGATTATGTGGTTGTTAAAATTCCGCGCTGGAACTTTGAAAAGTTCGCGGGGGTGGATCGCGTTCTGGGGCCGCAGATGAAAGCGGTGGGCGAAGTGATGGCGATTGGCCGCACCTTCCCCGAAGCGCTGCAAAAAGGGGTGCGGGCGCTGGACATTGGCATCATGGGCTTTGGCAGCAAACTGGAAAATGCGCCGCCGGAGGCGCTGCGCGTGCCAACGGCGCAGCGGTTGTTCCAGGTAGCAGCGGCGTTATTTAACGGGATGCCCTTGCAAGAGGTGGCAACGACAACCGGTTTTGACCCCTGGTTTGTGCGGCAGATGGGCGACATCATGCACATCCAGCAGACGATTATCGGCAAGAAACTGACGTTAGATCGGCTGGACGCGGCAGATTTCCGCAAATTAAAACGTTATGGCTACAGCGATGCGCATGTCGCGCAGTTGGTGGGCGTGGACGAAACCGAAGTGCGGGCGCAGCGGGTAGCTTTAGGCGTTACGGCCAATTTCTACCGGGTAGATACCTGCGCGGCGGAATTTGAGGCGCATACGCCGTATTTGTATTCGACTTATGAAGATGGCGACGAGGCCGAACCGACCAATAAACCCAAAGTGATGATCCTGGGCGGCGGGCCAAACCGCATTGGGCAGGGGATTGAGTTTGACTACTGCTGCGTCCATGCCTGTTTTGCGCTCAAAGACCTGGGCTACGAAACGATCATGGTCAATTGTAACCCGGAGACCGTCAGCACGGATTACGATACGGCGGATCGGCTGTACTTCGAGCCGCTGACCGCCGAAGATGTGCTGAACATCGTGGCGACGGAAAAGCCAGACGGCATCCTGGTGCAGTTTGGGGGACAGACGCCGCTGAATATCGCCGGGGCCTTACACGCAGCAGGCGCGCCGATCTGGGGGACGCCGGTGACGACAATTGATCTGGCCGAAGACCGCGAACAGTTTAATGCCTTGATGAATGAATTAGACATTCCGCAGCCGGAAGGTTCAACGGCGCTGAACCAGGCTGAGGCGTTAAAAGCAGCGGAGCGGATTGGCTACCCGGTGCTGGTGCGGCCCAGTTATGTCCTGGGCGGGCGCGGCATGGCGCTGGCATTTGACCCGGAGATGCTGGCCGATTGGCTGGAGAAACAGATTACCTGGAACGGCCATCCCGTTTTGATTGACCAGTTTTTGGATGACGCTTTTGAAATTGATGTGGATGCGCTGTGTGATGGCGAACACGTCACCATTGGCGGCATCATGCAGCACATCGAAGAGGCAGGCATTCACAGCGGCGACTCGGCCTGTGTGCTGCCACCCTACAAAGTGAGCATGTACCACGTCGAAATTATCCGCGAATACACGCATCGCATCGGCAAGGCAATGGGTGTGAAAGGGTTGTTTAACATCCAGTTTGCAATTAAAGATGAAGTGGTTTACGTGCTGGAAGTGAATCCGCGCGCCAGCCGCACCGTGCCGTTTGTCAGCAAAGCGACAGGGCAACCGTTAGCCCGGTATGCGGCGCAAATCGCGGCGGGGCGGACGCTGGAGGAACTCGGTTTCCTGGAAGAACCCCATGTAGACGGGTTTTTTGTCAAAGAAGCGGTGCTGCCGTTCCAAAAATTCCCCGGCGTGGATGCGCGGTTGGGGCCGGAAATGCGCTCGACGGGCGAAGTGATGGGCCATGCCTCCAACTTCGGCCATGCCTTCGCTAAAGCCGAAATCGCGGCGAATACGGCGCTGCCGTTGGAAGGGGCGGTGTTTATCAGCGTGAACGACTTTGACAAGGGCGCGATTGTGAAGGTGGCGCGGGATTTGCAGAAGCTCGGTTTTACTTTGCTGGCGACAGCGGGAACGGCCTACTGGCTGCAAACGGTGGGGCTGCCGGTCACAACGGTGAATAAAGTGAGCGAAGGGTCGCCAAATGTTGTAGACCTGATTCGTACCGGCGAAGTGCAACTGGTTATTCACACGCCACGCGGCGGTCAGGCACATGTGGACGGGCGGCTGCTGCGCGGCGCGACGCATCTGTACGGAGTGCCGATTATCACCACGATGAGCGCGGCGACGGCGGCGGTACAGGGGATTAAAGCGCTGAAACAAAAACCGCTGCGCGTGCGTAGTTTGCAGACGCATCATCACCAGGGATAGTTAAGGGGTGAGTCGGGTACAGTCTGCCCGACTCACCTCCTTTTGCGGTGGGCGGATTTGACAAGTACACGATAGAAATTATCGGATGACATAACCGATGATGAAGATTGGCATCATCAGGTAAACTGTTATAAATCTCGATGATTTACGAGGTGGGACTGATGGGTGGGGCTGTAAGCGCATCCTTTAGGGTGTTGTGACGTTATATATGACAACAATTTTGCCTGACGCAAAATAAGTATTTTTCATTACAAGGAATCTGTTATGACCATTCACCATTTTACACCGACCCAATATTATAATACCCTCGGAGTCCGTGAGCCGGTGTTGTGCATCCAACCCGGAGATACCATCATCACCACAACGGTGGATGCGATGGGCCAGGATGCCAATGGCGCTAAGATTGCCGTTGGGCCAAATCCACAGACCGGGCCATTTTTTATCGAAGGCGCGGAACCAGGAGATACCCTGGTGGTACATCTGGATAAACTGACGCCGAATCGGGAAGCGGGATGGTCAAGCCAGATGCTGGCCCCGCATGTGGTGGACGCTTTTTATGTGCCGCGTCTGCCCTGGGATCGCAGCGACAACGACGCCGAATGGCGCGTGAATGCGGTGGCGGGGACGGCCTGTCTCGTGCGCCCAGAAGGAAAATTGGGCAGTTTTACCCTGCCAATTCACCCAATGGTGGGCTGTCTGGGGGTTGCCCCCAACAGCAATCAAGAGGTCTCGGCGATGACTTCCGGCCAGCATGGCGGCAATATGGACTATCGCGGTCTGGTCGCGGGCGTCACCGTTTATTTCCCGGTGTTTGTGCCGGGGGCGCTGTTCTCGCTGGGCGATGGTCACGCGCGGCAAAGTGATGGTGAAGTCAGTGGGAGTGGGATTGAAATTTCATTTGATGTGCAGTTTACGGTAGACCTGCGCAAGGGGCGACGCAGTTATTGGCCGCGCGGTGAAAACGAACACTATATTTTTACCCTGGGCAATGCTCGTCCGCTGGATCAGGCCGTTCAGCACGCGACCACCGAGATGGTTTGTTGGTTACAAGAAGAGTATGGCCTGTCGCCGCGTGAAACCAATATGCTGGTGGGCCACTGCGCCGAATACGATCTGGCGAATATGTTTGACCCGGCCTATACGATGGTTTGCAAAATCCCGAAACAATTGATTCCCTAAGCCGGAATTCGGGGCAAATTCACCGAGTTGGCGGGCGGCCAATGAAGCCCGGATGATTCAGGATTAGGGCCACGATTTTTTAAAGCCCCTCGACCAAGTTCTGGCGAGGGGCTTTTTGAATCAGGGAAAACTGTTTTTTAGTCACCGGGGAAATGGGGTTCGTTTTTAGGCGGACAACACCCGGCAGGGATTGGTGAGTTCGCCAATGCCGTCAATGGTGATGCTCACCACGTCGCCATCCTTCAGATAAACCGGCGGCTGGCGACCTTCGCCAACGCCGGGCGGCGTGCCGGTCAGCAGTAAATCGCCGGGTTCCAGTGTGAACATCCGGGAACAATAAGCGATCAGAGTCGGAATTTTAAAAATCAGATCACGAGTGTTGCCGTCCTGCATGAGTTCGCCATTAACGGTGGTTTTGATCGTCAGGTTGTGCGGGTCGGGGATTTCGTCACGGGTGACCAGCCAGGGGCCGAGCGGGCAGAAGGTATCCAGGCTTTTGCCGCGTGTCCATTGGGTGTCAATCCGCACTTGTAAATCACGGGCGGTCACATCGTTGGCAATCGTATAACCGTAGACGTGATTGAGGGCTTCGTCCTCGGTGACATTCCGGGCGCGTTTGCCGATGACTACCGCCAGTTCGCCCTCCCAATCCACCTGCTGGGTAATCGTTGCATCCCAGGTGATGGCTTCGCCATTGCCAATAACACTGGTGGGAAACTTGGCAAAAATCAGCGGCGCTGTGGGAACGGCGCTGCCGGTCTCGGCGGCATGGTCAGCATAATTGCGGCCAATAGCGACAATCTTGGGAGGCCGCAGCGGCGCTTGCAGTTGTACTTTGTCCAGTGGGTAGTTGTTGGTCAGACGGCTGGGGGTAATGCCCCGGCGAATCAGATGGGTCATTGGATCCGACCAGGCCGTTGTGTGGACGTGATTTTCGATCACCTGACCAACCAGGGGGTGATTGTCGTAAATATAGGTGGCAAGTTTCATCGTTTAGTAATCCTTTATCAGCGTAAGTGGGGTTAACGTTGTTCCAGATGGGTGGCGGCCAGTTGGCCCCAGACGGTGGCCGAGTCGTCCGACCACAGCGCAAAATAGGAGCGCTGTGCGCTGCCACGGTCCGCCAGCAGATCATAACAGAGCGCCTGTAAAAAGCGGGCGGACGGGGCCAGCGGGGTACTGGCGCTGTCGCGTACCGTGTTATCCAGAATATTGAGGGCGGCGGCTGGATTGTTTTCTTGCAGGAGCGCATCATAGGCGCTGTCCGGTGCGGCGATCAGCGCTGGTGATAACGTCGGTGGCATATCGTAACCGGGCAGCGGGTCAATTTTTTCTGCCGTGTAAACATCCGCTTGCAGCGCCGCGAATGCCCACCAGTGGTTACGGCCGACATCCAGGCGGAAGGCCTGCCGGTCACGCTTGCCAACGGCAGTAATGGTCTGTTTGTCCAGGACATTGATGCCCATTGCGGCTAACTGGGCTTCCAACGGTTGGTCACGGCGCAAGGGCTGCTCAACAAACAGGCGCGACAGGACTTGATCCACATCACACGCACCATACGTGCTGGCATTTTCCAGGGCCGCACAGATGGTAACGGGAGTCGCCCCCGGTTTGCCGGTAGCATTAACAAACGCCGTGGTTTGCTGCGCCAGCCAGGAACCGGCTTCTGCCGAACTTTGGAGCGCCTGCACCTCCTGCGCCGCAATTTCGGCCCGGCCATCCAGCAGGTACAACATTGCCACCAACATACTGGCGCGTTGGGCGCTGATCTGGTCTTCGGGCTGGGCAAACTGCAAAATGGATTCAATGGTGCTGATGGCTTCGGTAGTCGGTTTTTCAAACAGCGGTTCGGAGCCGTATAACAGGCAGGCCAGCCGGTTTTGGAACGTATAACCATCCAGTTCAGCGGGCTGGCGGAAATAATTCAGACTCCACTTCCAGGCAATATCGCGCTCACCCAGGCAGCCCCAGGCCGCCGATTCGACCTGATAGACGCGCGTGGTCAGGGTGTCACTTTGCAGCGGCCAATCCACGAGCTTGCCAAACAGCAGATGTTCGCCCGGCTGCACCAGGCTGACCATCGCCCCGCTGCGCCAACCGAAAATCATTAACTCACGGTTAATTTCGCCGGTATCTACGGTCAGGCTGAGTTCATCCGCGCCGTCGTTATTGACATCGCCCAGGCGCTCTAACGTCAGGCCGATGACATCCCGGAAAGGTGCTGCCGGGAGCAGGGGGTTCGAATCAAGAAGCCGATAGGTTTGCTGGCCGTCAAACTGAGCAACGGTGTAATCGTCATACAGGGCGTCGCCAGTGGCGGGATAGCGCGTGTGCAGAATGGCGTCTAAGGTCGCGGCCACCCCATCCACGTTCGCGGGCATAATCGTGATGTTAAAACCGTCAACATCCAGCGAAGCAATGCCTTCAAAAGAGGGCCGGTTGGCGTTTAAGGCCGAGGCAATAAACGCGCGCACGGTTAGCCGCATGTCCACGCTGCCGCGCGGCGCATTGAGCATCCCGGCGATCAACTGCTGTCGTTGCGCGGCATGATTGGGCGCGCCAGGGAACCGCCGCTGGAGTTCGTTTTGCAGCAGGCGAATGGCTAACTGGCGTTCGGCGTCACCAGGGGTAAGCTGCCGGATCTGGCCGAGCAGCACATCCACCATCTCGGTTTCCGTCCACAGCCGCAGCGCATAGTGGTCAATATTCGCGGCGGGGCGCAGCAGTACCGGCGGGATGTATCCCGGCTGCGGCGTATTGGTCGCCAGCGCGGGCAATCCTAGCGGCGCGCCACCGGCGGGGGTATTGGTCGCTAATAAAGGTTGGTCTTCCTGGGCCATGGCCGGAAGCAGCGCCAGCAGCCCGCCGAGCAGCAAAAACATTCCTACCAGTAGGATGAGGCGGCGAACGACCATAATTTATTTTTCTCCTGCCAAAGGTATCATTACAGCGATAGTAGTTTGCCACAAAATACGGCAGTATCCAAAAACCGATTTTGGGGGCCAGCGCCGCCAGAGGCTGGGAGGCGGCTGGCGGAAACCGTAAAACGCCTGCAATCTGGATGGCTAGGAAATTGAGCGAGGTCCAC
>DATALK010000532.1:0-11576 GCA_036261085.1 Phototrophicaceae bacterium
ATGGTGAAATTATTCAAAATCCGGCCCTCGTGGTGGAATATCCAACGTATGTCCTGCTCTCGATTGCCGGGGTGTTGGTTGTCGTGTTGGGCGTTATTTTTTGGGTGCAGGATGTGATTGTGCGCCCGCCGCGTAACCGCCCGCAGACATTTAAAGAGCGGGTGCTGACCTTGCTAAGTTTTCCCCTGCTGCCTGTGCTGACGCTGATTGTGGTGGCGCTGCCAACATTGCAAGCCCAAACGCGGCTGCTGGTCGGTGTGCCGCTGCGGTTTAAAGTGAGCCGGAAGGTCTAATCCGACTTCTCAGAGAGATGGTTGATGAATCCAATTGCTGCGACGAGAAACCCTCAACCCTTGTTTGTGCTGGCGGGCCATTTTTAAATGTGAGTGGCCCTAGCGACAAAGCGCGGTGGCCGGTGAGTTCAACCATGAATTCGGAACTTAAAATTGTTATAATTGGCTTAAACGATGAAGATGGGAAGTTAACGTGAAAGAACGTGTCCAGAAATTGATGGCGCAGGCGGGCATTGCTTCGCGTCGGGACTGTGAAAAGTTCATTGAACAGGGGCGGGTGAAGGTTAACGGGAAAGTTATTCACCTGGGCGACCAGGCCGACCCAACGGCGGATATTATCGAAGTTGACGGGCAAAAATTGAGCTTTGCGGCGCAGCATACCTATATTGCCCTCAATAAACCCAAAAATGTCCTGTCCACCGACGATCCACACAAAGACGATACCCGGAAGACGGTCTATGATTTTATTCCGTTTGAGGGGCGGTTGTTTACGGTGGGACGGTTGGATGCCGACAGCGAAGGTCTGGTGGTACTGACTGATGATGGCGATCTGGCAAACCGGCTGACTCATCCCCGTTATCGGCACAGTAAAACCTATAAGGTGGTGGTGCAGGGGATTCCCAGCGCCGAGGCGATTCAACGCTGGCAGCAGGGCATCTTCATTACGGATGATGATACCGGGGAAACCTATAAAACCGCGCCATGTTCTGTGGAAATTGTTAAAGGCGGTTTGGAAACCAGCTTGCGCGTCATCATGGCTGAGGGCAAAAAGCGCCAAATCCGGCGCATTGCCAATGTGTTGGGGCATCCGGTGAAGTCGCTGCTGCGGACGCATATTGGCCGGTTAGCCCTGGGTGAACTGCGTTCCGGCGAATGGCGTGAATTGACTCCTGCCGATGTGCAGGCGCTCAAACAGTCCGCGCCGGAACTGCGCACGACCATCCCCGCTAAAACCGCACCAGGGCGTGATGCTAAACCAGCGACTAGTGGTAGTTTTCCCCGTAAACCCGAATCCAAGAAACCCGGCTCTCGCCGTCCCTCCCAACAGACGGAACGGCGGCCTCGTAATCCAACTTCAAGGCGTAAAGGATAAGTACTACGGAATGAGTATGGCGGAATCTGTTCAGGATTATGTCGCGCGCCAGCCAAAACTGGCGTGGCGGCGGCATTCACTGCGCCGGTTTATTCGGACATTAGGCTTTCGGGTCTTGTGGAAAGTGGAAGTAACCGGCACCGAAAATATCCCCGATGACGGCCCGGCGATTATCATGATGAATCACATTTCGATGATTGATCCGGTGCTGGTGATGGGGGCGGTCATGAATCGCTTTGTGATTCCGATGACCAAAATTGAGAACGTGCAGCACCCCTTGATCGGGCCGTTTGTGCGCTGGTGGGGCGCTTATTCGGTCAACCGGAGCGAGTTTGACCGCAAGGCGCTGTTGAACTCGATTGAACTGGTCAGAAGCGGCCAACTGATTTTGATCGCGCCGGAGGGCCATCGCCAGAAAGAAGGGCTAACCGAAGCGAAAGAGGGGCTGGCCTATGTGGCGACCAAAGCCAATGCGGTGGTGATTCCTACCGGCATTTCCGGCGCGCAGGGGTGGGCGGAAGATTTGAAGCATCTGCGGCGGCCTTCGGTGCATGTCAATTTCGGGCGGCCCTTCCGGTTTAAGACTGAGGGGCGGGCGCGGGTTCCGCGTGAAGAATTAACCGCCATGAGCCATGAAGCCATGTACCAATTGGCGCTGGCCGTGCCCGACCCGGAGTGGCGCGGCGTTTACCGGGATGTCAGCCAGGCGACGAGCCACACGCTGGAATTTTGTTGATTTGCAAAATGCGTTTCTATCGTATAATATGAGTACGGACACGATATATCGTGTCCGTACTACTAAATAAACGGGAGGTGAGGCAGCGAACAGTTCCGGGGGTATAGATAGCGCATGGCCCTGCCGTCCGGTAGGGTGACGAGGTGGCGGTTGCCTGCTTCGATGCAGGCTTAATCCCCGTAAGGGGAGAAAATCGAACGATCAGCGGATGCCGCCAGGGTGTATCCACCATCCTTTGTCTGTTTCCTCCGTACAACAAAAGCGCACCATGAAAACCGATAGGTAACTACCGGGACAAGTGGCTGCAAGTGGAAGCTGAATCCAACTCAAACGAGTTTGATTCGACCTGGGCGCGATGTTTGCGCGACATCACAAGTGCCTGGGTATTTGGTTTATCCACTTGAGCAAACGGAGGAATTTCCCATGTGTGGTATTGTTGGTTATGTTGGTTTTCGCAATGCGACGCCGTTGATTCTGGACGGGTTGCAGCGGTTGGAATATCGCGGCTATGATTCGGCGGGTATAGCGGTCATTAAGGATGATACGATTCACATCCGGCGGGATGTGGGCAAGCTGGCGAATCTACGCGGACGCATTCAGTCTGACCCCATTGAAGGCCCCATTGGCATCGGCCATACCCGCTGGGCGACACACGGTGTCCCGGCGGAACGCAACGCTCACCCCCACATCAGCATGGACGGCGATTTTGTGCTGGTGCATAACGGTATCGTTGAAAACTACCTCGAACTGCGGGACGAATTGAGCGCCGAAGGGGTCGAGTTTAAGTCCGAAACTGACACCGAAGTGATTGTCCATCTGATTGAGCGCTTTGCCAAAAATGGCGCGCGGGGCAACCTGACCGAAGCCACCCGGCAGGCGGTGCAATACTTGCGCGGCGCGCACGCGATTGTGGTCATGAGCCGGTTGTCCCCCGGCGAACTGGTGGCGGTGCGGATTGGCAACGCGGGCGGGGTCGCCGTTGGGCTAGGTGAAAACGAAAATCTGATTGCGTCGGATATTCCGGCGATCCTCGAATACACGCGGCGCATGATCTTCCTGGAAACGCGCCAGATGGCAACGGTGACGGCGGACAGCGTGCGCCTGCAAACGCTGGAGGGTGTTTCCCTCGATGCCGTGATTCAGGATGTACCCTGGGACCCGGTCAGCGCGGCCAAAGGCTCGTACAAACATTTCATGCAGAAGGAAATTTATGAGCAGGCGCGCAGCATCACCGACACCATTCGCGGGCGCGTGGATTTCGATCACAGCGAAGTCCTGCTGCCGGATTTAAATCTGACGCCGGAACGGGCGCAGGCGCTTGACCGGTTGGTCACGGTGGCTTGCGGCACGAGTTACTACAGTGGGTTGGTGGGTAAGTTCTTTATCGAACACCTAGCGCGGCTGAATGTTGAGGTGGATTATGGCAGCGAGTATCGCTACCGTGACCCGATTATCAACGAACGCACCGCCATTCTGGCGATTACTCAGAGCGGTGAGACAGTAGATACCCTGGCGGCGATGGAAGAAGCCCGCGAAAAACGCGCGCTGCTGTGGAGTATTGTCAACGCGATGGGCAGTCAGGCCATGCGGGTGTCCGATGGGTATATCACCATGAACGCCGGGCCGGAAATCGGCGTAGCCTCCACCAAAGCATTTACGTCCAGCATTGTTGACCAGTACTTGCTGGCACTCTACCTGGGGCAGTTACGCGGAACTTTGACGCTGGAGCAGCGGCGGCAGTATATCCAGGATATTGCGCGGCTGCCGGATTTGGTGGGGCGCACGCTGGAAGCCGCTGAGCAGGTGCTGGATTTGGCGGGTAAACTGTACCATTACACCAATTTCCTCTATCTGGGTCGGGGGATTAATTACCCGATTGCGCTGGAAGGGGCGCTCAAACTCAAGGAAATCAGCTATATCCACGCCGAAGGCTATCCGGCGGGGGAGATGAAACACGGCCCCATCGCGCTGATTGACGAGAATATGCCCGTTGTGACGATTGCCCTAAAAGACGCGCTGTACGAGAAAATGATCAGCCAGATTGAACAGGCGAAGGCTCGGGGTGGGGTAGTGATTGCCATCGCTACCGAAGGCGATACGTTTATTGGCAGCAAGGCCGATCATGTGCTGTATGTGCCGGAGACGCCGCCGTTGCTGACACCGGTAGTGGCCGTGCTGCCGCTGCAACTGTTAGCCTACACGATTGCCGTGCGGCGCGGCGCGGACGTTGACCAGCCGCGCAACCTGGCAAAAAGTGTTACTGTTGAATAATGTGTCTGGGAATTGCTGCCGGTGTGTTCACAGACAATAAAGTCCTGAACAGCGACAAAATCAGCAGACCTTAAGATGGGGTGGAAGAAGAACTTGTTTCTTCTTCCACCTTTTTTGTTTTTTAAGCGCGGTTGCTCAGCCTTAATTACCGGCCACAATCCGGTCAAGTTCCCGAATGAAGGAGGTGTCTTCAATCGGTTTGGCAAAGTAAGCGTCAAAACCGGCGTGCAGGGCGGACTGCTTGACCACCGAGGTGTGGTAAGCCGTGATCGCCACACAGGGCAGATTCGCCGTTGTTGGATTTTGGCGAATGGCCTGGAGCAGTTCCATCCCATCCATGCCAGGGAGTCCCAGATCAATAATGGCCGCGTCATATTGGTGCAGCGCCAGCAGTGTTAACGCTTCTTCCGCATTCCCGGCAGCGTCCGCCGCCACCTTAAAACAGGCCAGCAGCCGTTTAACCACATCCTGGCCGTCAGGTTCATCTTCAACAATTAAAAAGCGCCGGTTCTTCATAAAAATCAGCCTCCAATTTTTAATTCTTCAGCGACACCGGGTATTTCCAAAACCACATGCAGCAGATCACGAACGAAAGTTTCCGGGCGCAGGGGCTTGGTCAGATAATTATGGAAGCCCACTTCGATGGCGCGCTGGCGATCCCCGGTCATGGCGTGGGCGGTCAAGGCGATCACCGGAATGTCTTTGGTGCGGGGCTGCTCCTTGAGTTTCCGCAGCAGTTCCCACCCGCTCATGACCGGCATGGAGAGGTCGGAAATAATAAAGAGGGGTAGATGTTCGGTTGCCAGCTTCAAGCCTTCGTCACCATTCGTGCCCGTCAGCACTTTTGCGCGGGCCATCTCCAGGAGAATACGGGCAACGGCCAGGCTGTCTGGCTCATCATCCACAATCAGGATGGTTTTACCCTGGAGAGCATCCTGAAAACTAAGCGGTAACATGTTCGACCTTCTCCTCTCCTACCGGCTGGAGTGGCAGCGTCACGGTAAAGGTGCTGCCCACTTTGACCGCGCTCTGCACCTGGATTTTGCCGTTCAGGGCGCTGCATAGATTTTTGACGATAGCCAGCCCCAGCCCGGAACCGCCATAGGCGCGTTTGGAGGAACCATCTACCTGCCGGAAGCGCTCGAAGATGACTTCGTGCATTTGTGGCGGAATGCCAACGCCGGTATCGCTGACGGCGATGATGAGGTTATCGCTGGCGCGTTTGACGGCGAGTTTGACCGCGCCTGCTTCGGTGAATTTGAAAGCGTTGCCTAGTAAATTGGTGATAATTTTGGTGATGGCATCTTCATCTATATGGATTGTTGGCGGAACCGTGTCCTCCACTGTGATTGAGAAGCCCAGCCCTTTTTCCTCAGCTAAGACCGCCATCTGGCGTTGCAAGCGGTCTAACAGATCGCGCAAATTGATGTCACTGGGGGCCAGCTGCAAACGCCCGGATTCGATTCTGCTGATGTCCAGCACATCATTAATCAGCGCCAGCAGGCGTTCGGCATTGGCGCGGGCGCGTTGGGTCATGTGCTGATTTTCGGGCGTGAGGCCGCCCTGGAGATTCATAATGCCCAGATAGCCGATAATGGCATTGAGGGGGGTGTGCAGTTCGTGGCTCATGATTGAAAGGAATTCGTCTTTTAAGCGGCTGGCTTCTTTGGCTTCGCGCATGGCCGCCGTGCGTTCCACGATACGTTCTTCCAGGCTTTTAATCAGGTTTTGGAGCTGGTGGGTCATGGTATTGAAGGCTTGCGCCAGGGTGCCAATTTCGTCCTGGGTGGCAATGGGCGCTTCCTGGCTGAAATCGCCGTTGGCGATGGCGACGGCGATGGCGGTCAGTTGGCTGACCGGCTGAATGGCGCGGTGAATAACCCAGGCCGAGAGCGTGACCAACAGCGCTAGCCCAATCGCGGCGATGCCAATGGCGGTGAGCTGGAAGTTGTAAATCATTGTCAGCAGTTCACTTTCCTGCTGGCGAACGACTACAATCCAGCCATTAGCTAACGTTTGGGCGTAGGCCCGCCAGTAGACCCCGTTGGTATCGGTGAAACGCAGCAGACCAGACTGCCCACCCCGCGCGGCAGCGATGGCGGGGTCGGTGCTGAAATCGGAGAGATTCTGGGTCAGCGTAGTATCAGGGTGGCCGATCAGCCGGTTCTGGTCATCCACCAGATAGGTGTAGCCGGTTTGGCCGATGCGGTTGGCCTGGACTTCCGCTGAGAGCGTGACCAAATCAGCGGCGAACATACCCACGCCGACAATTTCTCCGGTCTCATTTTTAATCGGAGCCGAAGCGACCAAGGCGGGCGCGCCTGCGGTGCGTCCAACTAAACTCTGTAACGTCACCGGCGCGCCGCCGACAGCCCCTTTGAACCAATCCCGGTCCTGGTAGTCTTTTAACTCCTGGTCATCATTGCGGGTGACATTGAGGCCCGCAAGATTAGTGGTGCTGACCAGATACATATAAGAATAAGCGGCCTGCATCGCCTGTAAAATCGGTTTCTGGCGGGCGGGTTCCATGCTGACCACATCCGGCAGCGAAACGAGTTGATTGAGTGCGCGGATATTTAAATCCAGCCACGTTTTAGTGTTAACCGCCAGAATTTGATTGGCGGCGCGGAGCTGCGCATCGGCATTTTCTTCGAGAATCGTTCGGGCGCGCTGCACCACGAGGCCAATCGTGACGGCCAGAAGGACAATTGAAACGGTCAGGATGAGTGCAGTCAGGCGATTTTGGAGGCGATTCAGGCGGAGGCGGTTGAGGTCAGGAAACTTCATCTAATATAACCTTTAATAAATTGGCTGAAGGGGATGGATTAGCTTGATTTCCATCTCACAACAATCCCAGGCAATCTTTTTTATTATCTTAATTATATTCCGGCTAAAGGGTTGGATAAACCATAACAAATCGTTATTCGTAAAAATTTCATAACAACCGGGTATAAATTGGCTGAATGTGTTTTTAATGAATTATAATTTCCCGTCCCATTCGCTGAAAAACCGTTCCAGAAATTGTTCCATGAAACGGTGGCGTTCCGCCGCCAGCGTTTTGGCGGTGGGCGTGTTCATCAAATCTTGCAACAGCAGCAGCTTTTCGTAGAAATGATTGATGGTGGGCGCGGTGCTGTTCCGGTACTGCTCCGCTGTTGCATACTGCTGTGGGAGGATTTCTGGGTTGTGGATTTCCCGGCCTTTGCTGCCACCATAAGCAAAGGTACGGGCGATGCCGATGGCGCCGATAGCATCAAGGCGATCCGCATCCTGCACGACCATACCTTCGCGCGTGGGCATCACGGTGGGAATATTGGCCCCTTTAAACGACATCGGCCGGATGATTTCCGTCACATGCTGAATCGTGGGTTCGGGGACAAGCTGCTGTTCCAACCAGGCGCGCGCTGTTCGCGGCCCGATGGTTTCATCGCCGTCATAAAACTTCCAATCCGCGATGTCATGGAGCAGGGCGGCCAATTGCACCACCAGCAAATCCACCTGTTCCTGCTGGCCGATAAATAGGGCCATTTTCCAGACGCGGTAGACGTGCCACCAGTCATGCCCCGAACCGTCACCGGCCAGGGTTTGCTTGACATAGGTTATGGTTTGCTGCACAATTTGCGCGGAATTGTCCATCCGTCACTCTCACTTGGCAATCTCATTATTGGCTTGATATTGTAACCATCTGCCCGCTGTGATTCCAGCGGTTACGGTTTTAGCTGCTCTGTAAAGGCACGTTATGAATCCACCCGAAAAAAAGGAAAATTCGCTTCTGTTCGGCCAATGGCTGACCGGCGCGGCGCGTTTGGTCGCCAAAACCTGGCCGGTAGCGCGACACCTGTTCCCCGAACGCCTGGAAATTGACGATAATCGTTCTTTCTGGGTCAGCCAGACGCCAGATTACCAACCGGGGCCGCCACTGCGCCAGACGGTTGCGGCTGACCTAGCGATTATCGGCGGTGGTTTTACCGGTGTATCAACGGCGTATCATTTTAGCCGGCGTTATCCCGATAAACGGGTGGTACTGTTGGAGGCTAAAACGCTGGCTAATGGAGCCAGTGGGCGCAACGGTGGTTTGATGCTCAACTGGCTGGCGGATAACCCCGATCATGGCCCGGAGATGACCGCGCGCATTTATCAAACGACGCTGGGGGGCATTCAGACAATTCGAGACATTATCCAGCGCCACCAACTGCCCGTGCAGTACCGGTACGATGGCACGCTCACTGTTTATACTGATCCAGGGCGGGCGGCAACGGCGCAGGCGGAAACGGAGTATCACAACTCACTTGGTATCCCCGAACAGTTTTTAGATAAAGCCGCCCTGACGCAAAAAATGAAAGTGCAGGGAGCTTACGGCGCGGTGCTTGACCCGAATTCCGGCCAGATTAATGGTGCGCAGTTGGTGCGGAGTTTGCGTCCGGTGCTGACCGAGCAGGGCGTTGAGATTTATGAAAATACGCCCGTGCTGGCGATTCAGGAGGGCGCGACTATCCGGCTGACCACGCCGGAAGGGGAGGTGAACGCCAAAGCGATTGTGCTGGCGACCAATGGGTATACCAGCAAACTCGGCTACTTCCAGGATGCGCTGTTTCCCTTACATTCACATGTATTTGCGACAGCGCCGCTGACCCTGGCGCAGGAGCGGCAAATGGGCTGGCAGCAATACGCGGGTTACTGTGATGATTATGATCGTATTTCTTACGCTGGGTTGACTACCGACGGCCACCTCATTTTTGGCGGCGGCAGCAACCAATCTTATGCCTACCTGTTTAACAATCGCACTGCTTATCCGGGAACGCCAAATGCTGCCGTCCGTAGTTTTGATACGATGCGTCAAACCCTGCGCGATTATTTCCCCGGCAGTGGGGTTGTGCCGGTGGCTTACCGGTGGACGGGAACCCTCGGCATTACCTTGAATCGTACCGCTTTAATGGGTGTGCGCGGGGAGCAGCAGAATATCTATTATGCCATTGGCTACTGCGGGCATGGAGTCACACTGGCGAACCTGGCCGGACAAATTTTGACCGATTTGTATTCCAGGGACGACCAGCAGTGGCGCGGTCTGCCGTTTTACCAGAACTCCTATGTCCCCATCCCGCCGGAGCCGTTCCGCTGGATTGGCTATCAGGCGTTTACCCGGCTGACGGGGCGTTCACCGCGCGTTTCTTGACGAATAGGCTGTACAGACACGATATATCGTGTCTGTACAAATACATATTCTCTTGTTAAAGCAAAACCACATTCGGTTTGCGTTCGTTGCCGTCGCGCTGGCGCTGATTTATGGGCTTAACGGGCGGGCATTCCCAGGCCATCTCTTCGGTCTGCGAACGCTGTTCTTTGAACTTCGGCAGGATGCCACAGGCAAAACATTTGTCCCGACAGTCCACGCGGGTTTCGCCGTGCAGACTCATCAGATAATCTTCCTTCAGGAACTTCTTGGTAACTGCCGCGTCAATATGATCCCAGGGGAACACTTCGTCCAGGTCGCGCGGACGGTGGTTATAGAACCAGGGTGTCAACCCGGCTTCCTCAAAGGCTTGCAGCCACAGTTCATGCCGGTGTTCGCTGTCCCAGGCGTCAAATTTCGCGCCCATTTCCCAGGCGCGATAAATTACCCGACCCAAACGCCGATCTCCCCGACTGAGGAAACCTTCAAACTCGCTGGCTTCGATGGTATTCCAACGCAGGTGCAGATTGCCGCCGCGAATCTGGTCTTTTAACAGGCGCTGTTTTTCCAGCACCAGTTCATGGGTGTCCTGGGGAACCCACTGGAAGGGCGTATGCGGCTTGGGGATGAAGGTGCTGACACCGACGTTCACATTGGCTTTGCCGCCCAGAAGTTTACGCCCTTCGGCCAGTACCGCCTTACACAGGTTGATGATCGCCTGCACGTCAGCTACGGTTTCTTCGGGGTGGCCGATCATAAAGTAGAACTTGATGGTGCGCCAACCGCGTGAATAGACGGCGCGGGCCGCTTCCAGCACCTGGTCATCCGGCACGGACTTGTTAATGATGTCGCGCATTCGCTCGCTGGCGGCTTCTGGGGCAAAGGTAAAACCGCTGCGGCGAGTATCGCCCATTTTATCCAGCAAATCGGCGCTGGTGCTTTCAATGCGCAGGCTGGGCAGGCCGAGGCTGAGGCCGGAATCACCATACTTTTCGTGAACGGTTTCCACTAGCTCATGCACATAAATGTAATCGGACGACGAGAGACTCAGCAGGCTGATTTCCTCGAAGCCGGTATTGGCGATAATTTCCTCAATCGCCTGCATGATTTCCGCTACTGGACGTTCGCGCACGGGGCGATTAATCATCCCCGCATGGCAGAAACGGCAGCCGCGGGTGCAGCCGCGCATGATTTCGATGGGGGCGCGATTGTGAACGGTGTCAATATTAGGAACCAGGAAATGGGTAAAGGGTTTGGGCAGTACGGGCACAATGCGTTTGAGAACCCGCGCCGGGACTTCGGGGGTGTTGGGTTTAATCTCCGCGACAGTGCCATCCTCATGATAGGTCACATCGTAAAAGCGCGGGACATAAATTCCCTGAATCCGCGCTAAGGCGCGTAACTGCTCGTCCCGGCTCTGGCCGCGTAAGGTTTGCAGTGTTCGAGCGACTTCAATGGCGATTTCTTCACCTTCACCGATGACAAAGGCATCTATAAAATCGGCCATCGGTTCGGGATTGTAACAGGCGTGACCGCCTGCCAGCAGCAGCGGGTGCGATTCGTCCCGTTCCCGGCTGCGCAGGGGTAAGCCGGATAAGTCCAACAGGTTCAGGACATTGGTGTAAAGCTGTTCATACGGTAAACTAACCCCGATCAAATCAAAGTCCCTAACCCGGTGTTTTGATTCGAGGGAATACAGCGGAATTTGATGCTGGCGCATCTGGGCTTCCATGTCCACCCAGGGGCTAAAAACCCGCTCGGCCAGCATATCCGGTTGGTTGTTAAGCTGTTCGTACAGAATCATGATGCCGAGGTTCGACATCCCCAGGTCGTAAATGTCCGGGAAGGCCAGGGCGACTTTGAAATCTGTGGCGTCCCAATCTTTAACAACGCTGTTATATTCGCCACCGACATACCGGCCTGGCTTGGTGACTTGCAGCAGGATACGGTCAAGCTGGTGTTCTATCTGTTCCGGGCGCATGAGATTCCCTTACACGACCTATTTTGCTGACA
>DATALK010000537.1:0-11196 GCA_036261085.1 Phototrophicaceae bacterium
GACAGCACGCGGCAGAGATAAGGTGTGCCAACAAAGCCTGTCCGCAGATGGGTCTTATCCTTGAGGAGTCGGGCGATCAGATCATTTTTTACCCGCTCGGTACAGCCATCCGGCACTAAATCCATAAACAACGCCAGTACATAGCCGGTCTGCGTCGGAATTGCCAACCGTCCGGTGGCCGTAAAATATTCTTTTTGAATCGCGGTTTTGACCTCGGCGGCCAGGCGTTGATAAACAGCCGCTACATCCATCTGGCCGAGGACGGCGGCGGCTTTCGCCACCAAACGCGCCGAATAACAATAGAAGGCGGAGGCGATGAAGTCATGCGGCGTGCCGCCTTCACGGGCGGTGGGGTCGGCGGCATCCAGCGCCAGCCAATCGCCAAAGTGTGTCCCGACAGTCCATAAGCGCTGGCCCCCGGAGGCGTCATCAAGGCCCCGAATATAATCTACCCAGGCGCGCATACTCTCAAACTGCTGCTCCAGAATGCCCGTGTCACCGTAAAACTCGTAGACATTCCAGGGCAGGATCGTTGCGACATCGCCCCAAGCGCTTGAACCGCCGCGCTCCAGATTCGCCATCGGCACAATATGCGGCACCATGCCGCCGGTTTTCGACTGCTCTTTTCCCAGATCGTAAGCATATTTGGCAAAGAAGGCCGCCGTATCCATATTGAAGCAGGCCGTACCGGAAAAAATCTGGGTATCACCCGTCCGGCCCAACCGCTCATCACGCTGCGGGCAGTCGGTGGGGATGTCGAGGAAGTTGCCCTTTTGACCCCACAGCGCATTTTTAAAAAGCTGATTGACCTTTGCGTTCGAAGTTTCGATTTCGCCAGTAAGTTCCATCTGCGAATACACCACGCAGCCGGTGAAATCATCCAACTGGATTTCGCCCACCCAGCCGGAAATTTTGACGTAACGAAAGCCGAAAAAGGTGAAATAGGGTTCAATCACCGCGGCGGTGCCATCCGCAATATAGATATATTCCGCTTTAGCCGTGCGCAGGTTATCGCGGAAGAAGTTACCCCCTTGCAGCACCTCGCCAAACTGAAAATGGAGCTGTGTACCCGCTGGCGCGTTCGTTCGGAAGCGCAGCCAACCGGTCATATTCTGGCCCATGTCCAGCACCGTCTCTCCGGCGGGGGTCTGAATCACAGCGATGGGTTTGATTTCTTCGTTGATAACCACCGGCAGTGATCGGCGCGCCTCCAACCGGGCGGTGTCAAGCTGAATCGGCTTCACCCCAAACGTCTGACCGAGCGCGGGCACGCTCTTTTTAATCCGGGCGTCGTAGACTTCACCGTCGAAGATGCTGCTTTCAATCACGGGCGACGGCTGCGCCTGCCATGCGGAATCGGTGACAACCCGCACTTCACTCCCATTTTCCAGGGTGATGTGCAGCTCACAAATCAGGGCAAAACGATCACCATAAATGTCAATATCGCCCCGGTTAGCGCCATAACGCCCTTTGTACCAGCCGTTGCCCAGCATGACGGAAACCAGATTCACACCAACCGTTAGTTGATCGGTGAGATCAAACGTTTGATACTGAAGCCACTGATCGTAGGCATTACAGTTGGGGGTGAGGTATTCGGCGCCAACCTTCTTCCCGTTCAGTTCCAGGTGATACAAACCCAACCCGCAGAGATACGCCCGCGCGGCCACCGCCCGGGCTGGCAGATCAAAATGCCGGTACAAAATCGGGTGGAGGCGGTGGTCCTCAAAGTCCGGGGTAATCCACGCGGCCTGCCAGTCTTCGTCTAGCTTTGCGGTCTCGAACCAGGCGGGGTCGCTTTCGGCACTTTCGGTCTCGCCCCAAACCCGAACTTTCCAAAAATAGCGCGTGCGGGGGCTAAGTTCAAGGGGTGGACGATAGGCCAGACTGTTGATACCGGGGCCGTCAACTTTGCCGCTGTCAAAAATGATCTGCCGGAAGCCGGCGTCATAACTAACCAGGACTTGAGCGGCAGTTTGGACTTGATCGCCAGTCGCCTCAACAATCCATGAAAAAGTTGGTTTTTCGATGGCAAAACCGAGCGGGTTGACAATGTGGTTGGTTTTGAGATGGGTTATTTTCACGATTTACCTCACGGGTAGGGTGTAATCATCCTTAACAATTTGTCCTGGATTTTCCCGGCGGCAGGGTCTTGTGCCAGCGTTAGAATCAAGCGCGCCAGACTGTCCATCCTGACGGCGACGGGTTTGATCCTGGCGCTTCAGGGCCTCCTTGTTATCGGATTTAGGCTTCATTGATATGTACAAAAAAGAGGTTTATGTCCCTGAACAATCGCGGTATCGCTCGAATCTTTATGGGCAGAATACGCCACATGGAAGGGCATCGGCATCCTGGCTATCCTAGAGGGTATTTGGAAATTCAGATTGGACGACTTGAAGAACAACCTCACCCCTCCGCTCAGGGGACATGCGTCCCCATTCGCGTCGTCGCTGCGCTCGTTTCCCCTCTCCATACTATGGAGAGAGGATTAAGGGTGAGGTTTTGACCCTAAATTGCTCACTCAAAGCCGATACTACCCATTTCCAGACGCCCTCTATCTATCTTCAATCTTTACTGTGGTGAACTACTGGCGGCCATCTGAAAATTCAAATTTTACCCTTTTAGGAACAACCTCCCCACTTCTCCAGGGATGAATGTCCCCGGAGTGCGAGGAGATTGAGGGGTGGGACTCCTTTTCAAAAGGTCTCTCGTTAAAGCCGATACTGCCGTTTTTCAGAAAAGGATGAACCGGGCGCGGGATCCGCTGACCCCGCGCCTTGAGTATCCCGCCGCTTGGACCGGAAGTTATTTAACTGCCAGCCGCTCGATCAAAGTTTGCAAGCGCTCAGCAGCGGTATCAACCGACTCGCCATATGCGATTTCCTGACCGATCAGTTTTAGCTCATTTACAAATTCCTGGTCGTTCGGGAGGTTCGGTCCTTGGGGAACCGTGCGATCAGCGATCGCGTCATAGATGCGGTAAACGGCGGCGTCCGTGACGCTGGCCTTATCGGCAATGGCCTGGCGCACGACGGGAGAGCAGGGAACCCCACGATTGGTCTGGAGGATCGCCCCCGCCTCGGGGCTGGTAACGAAGAAGTTGATAAACAGTGCTGCCGCTTCTTTGTTCTGGCTGTTCTTGTTAATCGCCAGGTACTGGCTCATCTGGATGGCATAGGCATCTTCGCCGCCCGCCGGGAGCGTCGTCAAGCCGACTTCGTCCGTCATGGCGGCCTGATAAGCAGCGCCCTGATTGCTCCAAATCAAGCCGATAGCCGCTTTGCCCGACACAAACGCCGAGTTATCTGGTCCCTCTTCGGTGTAAGTATAGGTGGTATCCGCGTCCGGGATCAGCCCTTCTTCGCGCATATCAGCCCACATCTGAAGCCATTTCTTGGCGGACTCAACCGTCGCGTAAGATTTCCCGCCGTCGTCCAGCGTCCAGAGCGGCGTACCTTCCTGGGTGTAGAAATAGCTGAGATAGTTCGCGGTGTTGGTACTGTTGTCCACGAAGGGCGCGACTCCCTCCGGGAGCTTGGCCTTCAGCTCGCGGCCATAATCGAGGAATTCTTCCCAGGTCAGGTTGTCCTGCGGCAGTTCGACGCCCGCCGCCTCAATCATCGTCTTGTTGTAAACAAGGACGAGCGTATTCGTACCGAGGCTAATGCCATAGAGGTTGCCGTCGGCATCCGTTGGTGGAATCAGCGCCGTCTGGTCAAACAGCTCTGGGGTGTCAATCAGGAGTTGTTTGCCAACATAGTCATTGAGCGGTTCAAGGTACTGCTTGTAATCCGGCCAGTTGCCGCCGAACTGGATCAGGTCGGGGGCATTGTTGCCCGCCAATTGGGTATCAATAATTTGGAAGTGATCAGCCGTGCCGCCATTCGGTTCGCCGATCACTTTAATGTCGGGGTACGCTTGCTGGAACAGGTCAATCACCTGTTGGGTTCGGGCCGCGCGATCATCGTTGCCCCACCAACCCATGCGAATTTCAGCGGGGCCACCCGTATAAGCGGGAAGTTCAGTGGTATCCGTCTGCGCCACGAGGGGCTGGGCGAAGGCCATCAGCAGCACGGCGAGCAGGGCGATGAGCGTGATAGTGTGGATTTTTTTCATCTTTGAAGTCTCCTGTTTCTGCATAAGAGATTTAATAAATTGTTTCACCGGACCGATTGGAACGACATGACCAAGTATCATTTCATCTTCACTCTCCTGGGGTGACACTAACCCTTTATACCGGTGGTCGAGATGCCCTGGACGAAATATTTTTGTAGGGCAAAGAAAAGGATAAATGCGGGAATGACCGAAAGCGTGGACATTGCCAGCGCGCCGCCCCAGTTGGAAACCGCGCCGGCGTCCCCGACAAAAGTGCGCAGCGCTCTGGATACGGTGAAAGTATCGGGTCTGGTCAGATACAACAGATGGTTAAAAAAGTCATCCCAAGTCCACAGGAATGTGAACAGCGCGGTTGTCACCAGCGCGGGGCTGGCGAGCGGGAGGATAATCCGCAGATAGACCCCAACTTTCCCGCAACCGTCAATAATCGCCGCCTCCTCGACTTCTTTGGGCAGACCGCGCATAAACTGAACCAGCAGAAACACAAAGAACGCATCGGTTGCCAGGAATTTCGGCACGATGATCGGCAGGTAGGTTCCGACCCAGCCGAAAGTATTAAACATAATGTAGCGCGGCACGAGCGTAACGTGACCGGGGAGCATCAGCGTAATCATCATCACCCCGAACCAGAAAGCCCGGCCAGCGAATTTGAGCCGCGCGAACGCATAGGCCGCCATCGAGCAGGAAATCAGGTTGCCGATGATGGCGGCGATGCACATGAAGAGCGAGTTAGCGAAGAAAATCTCGAAGGAGGTTCCCGCATAACCTTTCCATCCCGAAATATAATTTTCAATGGTCACGGTTTTCGGTATGAGTCCCGGATCGCTGAAAATCATGTTGTTGGGCTTGAAGGAGCTGACAATCATCCAGACGATGGGATAAATCATCAGCAGCCCCAGGCTGATGATGAACACATGGGTCAACGTATGTCGTAAAGCGATATTGATTTTCACGATTATTCCCCGACCCCGTAGGAGACCCACAAGCTGGATGATCTGAAGACAATCGCCGTTAACCCCCCGATAATGAGCAGCAGCACCCAGGCCATCGCCGACGCATACCCCATCTCGTGGTAGGTCCAGCCCTGGATATACAGATGGAGGGTATAAAACAGGGTGGAGTTCAGCACCCCGCCCCGGCCCCCGCCGATAATGTACGCCTGGGTGAACGCCTGGAAAGCACCGATCATCTGGATAATCAGATTAAACAAAATCACGGGTGAGAGTAAGGGAATCGTGATCGCATAAAACTGCTGAAATTTGTTTGCGCCATCCACGCTGGCCGCATCGTAGTATTCCTGGGGAATCTGTTTGAGGCCCGCGAGGAAGATAATCATGGATGAGCCGAACTGCCAGACTGACAGCAGCACCAGCGTCCAGATGGCGTACCGGGGGTCGGTGATCCAACTGGGCAGGTCGGTAAAGCCAAAGACGGCCAGAAAGCCGTTAATCAGGCCCTCTTTCTCAAACAACTTTCGCCACAGGACGGCGATGGCGATGGAGCCACCCAGGAGGGTGGGGATATAGTACACGGCCCGGTAGAACGGAACCCAGCGCAGTTTTTGGTTCAATAAAACCGCCACCCCAAGCGCGAAAATGAGCTTGAGCGGCACGGACACCAACACATAACTCAGCGTCACGGACAGCGATTTCAGGTAGTACGGGTCTACGTGCATGACCTCGCCGGTGACGGTGGTGAACTCGGAGAGTCCGAACATTGACCCGAACATTTTGACATAATTGCCAATCCCAATCCATTGGGTTGAGGCGGGATTGGTGAAATCATAATCGGTGAAACTCAGCACCAGCGAGTAGATCATCGGGTACAACGTCAGGATAAAGAAACCCACAAGCCACGGCGCAAGGAACAGATAAGCGACCCAGTTGCGCCTAAAGAATTGGATGATTGGAGTCATTATGCGCATAAAAACTTCCTTTATTTTTAATCTCCGGGTCTTTAATGGTCGTCAGCGAGACCGCGCCCTGGTGGCTATCGCCGCCAGGCGCCAGAAACTTCGATAGTTTAATCCTCCTGAACATGCTGATCTTCTCCGTAAGGTACAACAACCGGATTACTGCCTGGCCGGTTGATTTCAGCGTGTCTTGGGTGAACAGACCGGGCCGGTTGATTCTCGAACGATAAGCTGCACCTCCGTCATGGTTATTTGCTGGGGCAGTTCCGGCTCGGTAACGCGCTGGAGCAGCAGTCGAACCGCATCCCGCCCGCTGGTTTCCGCTTTCCCCGAAACGGTGGTGAGGCGCGGCAGGGTGTAACTGGAAAAGGGAATGTCATCGAAACCAGCAACCGACAAATCGCCAGGGATCGTCAGCCCCAGATCACCCGCGGCCCGCATCACGGCCAGGGCCAGCATATCGTTAATGACCAACAGCGCCGTTGGGCGATCCGGGCGGTTCAGCAGGGTATAAGCGGCCTGGTAGGCATCTTCTAATTGATCGCCACAGTGCGTCTCGAAGGCGGCGTTGCCCGACAGCCCGGCCTCCTGTAAGACTTGCCGGTAGATGAGCAAGCGGTCAAACCCCTGCACATCCTGGGTAACACCATAGATGAAGCCAATCCGCTGGTGGCCCAGTTCCAGCAAATGGGCCATCAGGGCCTGGGTTCCACTGGAATAATCGTGAATGACATGATCGAACTCGGCTTTGCTGGCCGTAATTTCAACGACGGGGCGGCCCGCTTTCCGCAGATACTCCGTCAGTTTGGGTAACAGATACTTAACCGCTGCCAGGAGGATAAAACCATCCACGCGCTGCCGCCTTAATTCGCGGATGATACTGGTTTCTTGCTGCGCATCCTGGGGAAAATGGAATAAATGCAGGCTGTAACCGGCTTTCTGCAAAGCGTCGGAAATACCGGATAAAATTTGCCAGAAAAAGGGATTTTGGATGACCGGGATCATGACCCCAACAATTTTGGTGTGGCCCCGGCGGAGGGATTGGGCCTGGGCGTCCGGCTCGTAACCCAGTTCAGCAATGGCCGCTAAGACCCGCTGCCGGGTTTCGGCGGAAATGGGAACCTTCAGGGCGGTCTGATCGTTCAACACATACGATACGGTAGAACGCGAGACCCCGGCGCGGAGCGCCACATCTTTTTGGGTTGGTCGTTTCATAAAGTGTAAAAGTGTTTTAATTTAATTGTAATGTGTCAATTGACACGTGTGAATTCAGTGTAAGGCCAATTTTCAAGTACGTCAAGAGGGTCAGCGGGGTTAAGATTGCGTATCTGGAAAAAGATCGGGTGTCCCAACAAAACGAGACGGGGGATAGGAACATGCCCGGACAGGTCCCGGTTTTCAGTTCCCTATTTTTGACCTGGATTAAGCCAGGATGATGGCGTCAACCTTCGCCAGTGTCATCTGCGCCTGGAGCTTGAGCCGACCCGCCATCTCCGACGGCGGACGATTATACCGGTAGAACCGGAAAATAGCCTAATTCTGCCCCCTTCTCTTTTAGACGATTTCCAACCCTGATCCCTGTTCGCGCAGCGGGATGAACTGGGGGCGTTCATCCGGCGATTGGTTAGGACGATGTAAAGCCAGCCACAACTGCCCATCAAAGCCCCGGAACACCATGCAGTGACCACCATCGCCAGCGTACAGCGGCTCCGGCACTTGCTGCCAGGGGCCAAAAATCTCACCGGAAACCGATCTCGCTATCCCAACGGTATAACCCCCCATGCCAAAACTTGACCATAACATGAGGAGTTCCCCATTCGCCAAACGATGCAGCGACGGGCCATCGGTCACGTAGCCTTTGCGATTCTTCGAGTTGATCTCTTGCGCCCAGGGCGCGGCAGAAGCCCGGAATAACTGGT
Organism: Phototrophicaceae bacterium; assembly: GCA_036261085.1. Lineage (GTDB taxonomy): Bacteria > Chloroflexota > Anaerolineae > Aggregatilineales > Phototrophicaceae > CFX2. The sequence continues at coordinate 7,945 of DATALK010000537.1, forward strand.
AGGGCTGCCCTACCGCCGCTGTCAGATCAGCACTCAGCCGCAGGGCGCAAATCTCACCATCGCCAACCTGCACCCATTCATGACAAAAAATGATCCAGGGGTCGTTATGGGCATCCACAAAAAAAGTTCCATCCAGGCATTCCCAATCGCGGGGTGTGGCTGGCCCGGCGCTAATCGGCAAAAAAGGCCCCTGGGGGCTATCGGCGGCCAGGATTTGGGTTCCCCGGCAAACCCCTTCGGCTTTGAAGCTGGCGAACAGGTAATAACGCCCGCGATACCCATGCACTTCGGGCGCCCAAAAATTGCGATCCGCCCAGAAGCCCGCTGGTGGTCGGAAAGCTGGAAAGGGGCCAGCCCAGTTTTGCAGATCGGGGCTGGTGTAATAATCAAAACCAGAGGCCAAGTTTGTCCACGACTCCGGGCCAGTCGTACCATATAGATAATAGTGCTGCTCCGCCAGGATCGGCAGCACGAATGGATCCCGGATGTGGATGGCGTTGTTCGTCAACATCGTTCGCTCCTGAAAGATAGCGCGTGGCAAGTTAGCGGCTCTGGGGTGGACAGTATAACCAAATTCGGTAAATCCCTAAAGTGAAACCGACTTGGCTGGGGTCAGTTTGGAAATGGAGCTAAACTAACCTAAATGCGGCAGATGTCAACAAACATTCGGATGATGCTGGTTCCTTGTCAGCCGGTTTCCACCAAATTGTATTCGGTTTTGCGGGAGGACGGTGAATATAAAATCCCCCTGCCAACATGCTGACAAGGGGACTCCACCGCCAAATTAGCGCGCTTTTAATCCAGCGCAGCGGCCAGGATTTTTTCGGTGCTGGCTTCGGTAGTGCCAACTTCCGCCTGGAACGCCTTCACCTTCACCTGGCTTAATGTCCACAGGGACACGCCCAACCCTAATCCGCCGATCAGGAACACCAAGCCATAAGCGGCGGCATAATTGTTCGTCGTTAAGGCCATGCCCACATCACGCACTAAACCGCCGCCGGAAACGCCAATACCCCGCGCCAGCGTGACGACCAGCGTCCAGAAGCCCAGGAACGTCCCGGCGCGGCCAAAGGGACTCATCTCCATCATCAGCCCCAACGTGCCGACATTCCACACACCCAAACCAATGCCGAGCAGAATCAAGCCCGGCGTGACCAGGCCGCGAATCCCGGCGAAGGCGGACAGCGCGAACACCGCAAACGTCAGCACCAGCACCCCGACGCCGATAGACGACATGACTGTATTGGTCAAACGTTTGGAACGGCGCGACCACACCAGGAATACAATCGTCCCCAGAATGGACATGCTGCCCCAATAGGCCGAAAACCGGTTGGTGATATGGGCGTCCATCTTAAACACATCCCCGGCAAAGGGTTCTAAAATCAAATCCTGCGAGAAGGCAAACAACATGGACAGCGCCAGATACCAGCAGAAAAAGCGCGTGCGCCGGTTGCTCCACGCCAGCTTTAAATCATCTCTTAAGGAGGATGGCGGTGCGGCGGCGGCTTCCCCCGCTGCCGGAGCATACCGCCGTTCTTCGCCCACGACGGACACAAACCACAGGCTGCCCATGACCGCCGCGCCCAGCAGGAACAGATTTTGCAGTGTATCCGGCGAAAAACCTAACCCAGACGTTTGTTCGGCAGGGGGGAGTAAAATGCCAAACAACACGCCGCCAATCGTGAAGCCCAGCAGCAAAAACGTCCAGACGATGCCAACGGCGCGGCCCCGCTGGTGCGTTCCGGCGCGATCATAAATCAGGGCCAGGAAGGTGCTGCCGGAAAAGGCATTACCCAGGCTGAACAACAGCAGCGACAGCGTAATCACCACCCACGTCAGCAGCGAAACTTCGCTGCCGCGCGCGATCTGTGCCGTCATTAGCCCCAACCCGGCGATGCTCACGACCATCATGGCGCGGCCCAACCAGACCCAGAATAAGCGCCGGTAGCCGCCAATCTGATGCCGGTCAGACATGCGGCCCGCCCACACGCCCAGCGGCGCGAGAAAATAACGCAGGCTGACCAGCAGGCCAATCGGCGTGGCGCTGAAGCCGAGGTCGCTAATCATAATGCGATTCCAAATGCCGGTGCTGATGACATCCGCCATGCCCGACCCCAGATGAAATAAACCGATTTTGAGATTCCGGCCTACCGATAAATTCTGTTCGTTCGTTTCGCTCATAGACTCTCTTGATTTTAGTAGATTTTATGAGATTTATGAAAGAAATTATACAAAATCCAGGAGGCGCGTCAATTCATTCGGCCAATTAATCATGAGCTTCTAAGATAGGATTAACCCCAACCACTACTGGCCGCCATTTTTGCTGGGGCGTGGAACTAAAACCGCCGGATAAACGTCTACTGAAAGTGTTTTTAGCACCTTCGGAGGTAAAAATGGTATTACGCAGTTTAGCCGCGGCACTCTTGGTCTTACTGGTGGTGGTGGGTCTGCCTGCCGCTGCCCAGCCGCCCACGCCCAACGCTGATCTCACAGCGGGGAATAATCAATTTGCGTTTGATCTCTACCAGACAGTAGCAAGCACAAATGCCGATAATTTCCTGTTTTCGCCGTTCAGCGTTTCGCAAGCGCTGGCGATGACCTACGCCGGGGCGAGGGGCAATACCGAAACCCAAATGGCTGACGTGCTGCATTTTACGCTGCCACAGACTGAACTCCACGCCGCCTTTAATGCGCTGACAACCAACCTGAACCAGCGTTCACAGACCGCTGTAGATGGCATGAGCGGCCAGCGGTTTCAACTGAGCATGGTTAATGCTCTGTGGGGCCAGGCGGGGTTCGCTTTCAAGCCCGACTTTACGGCGCTGCTGGAACAGAATTATGGCGCTGGCATTCGAGAAACGGACTTCGCCAGCGACCCGGAAGCCGCGCGCCAGACGATTAACGATTGGGTCGCGGAACAAACTCAGGACAAAATTAAAGATATTGTGCCGCCGGACAGTATCACCGCCGACACTTCTTTGGTGCTGGCAAATGCCATTTATTTCCTGGCGTCGTGGTTGTCACCGTTTAACGAAGCCGACACCCAGGCTGGCCCCTTTACCCTGGTGGATGGCAGCACCGTGACCGTCCCGATGATGCAGCAAACCGAGTCCTTTGCTTATGCCAGCGGCACTGGCTATCAGGCGATTGAACTGCCTTACCTGGGCGGGGATGTCAGCATGGTGATTGTGCTGCCGGATGCCGGGAATTATGCCAATTTTGAAGCGACGGTGAACGCGGAGACCTTCGCCG
>DATALK010000544.1:0-2324 GCA_036261085.1 Phototrophicaceae bacterium
GTCACCGTGATACACGGACTGTGTGTTGTGGTGTGAACAGCCCGATCCTATCATTTTTAACAAATACTTCACTCCACCCTGGATATTGGGGCTGTTTGTGATCGCCGGATGCGGATTGCTGGCATTTCAAGTCTACATAAAATTTGGCATTGGCTATCATGATTTAACCATAACGCCATTGGTCTTTTTGCAGTTGGGTGCATTTCAAATTAGTGCAGTATCTGGTTTGCCCTCACCGCAAACCCCTCTCCCTCATCCCCTGTCAGGGAAGCTGCGTGCTGGAGAGGGGTCGGGGGTGAGGTTGTTAGGTTAATCCACCAGATACCGTGCCAGCAGGTGCGCCGTGTGGGTCAGCGCGTCGCGGTGGGTGCGTTCGTAAGCGTGGGAGGCATCCACCCCCGGCCCGATCAGCCCGACGCGCGCCTCGCCGCCCGCACGCCAGTACGCCGTGCCGTCCGACGAGTAAAACACGTAGATGTCGGTTTTGTGAGGAATTTGATGGTCAAGCGCCAGCCGGCGCAGTTTGTTGGTCAGCTCAAAATGGTACGGCCCGCCGCCGTCTTTCACGCAAATGCTCACCGAGTATTCGTCGGAGTGCTGGCCTTCACCAATCGCGCCCATATCAATCGCCACCAGTTCGTCCAGCGCGAACGGCCAGCCCGCGCCGCCGCCATGTCCGGCCTCTTCGTAGTTGGCGATTAGAAAGGCGGTGTCCTGGACGGGCTGCAAACCAGCCGCTTTCAGCGCCCGCAGCGCGCCGTAAATACACGCCACGCCCGCTTTATCGTCCAGGAACCGGCTGCGGATAAAGCCCGCTGCGCCCACTTCCACGCGCGGGTCAACAAAAATGAAGTCGCCGACTTCGATCCCCAACGCGCGGGTTTCGTCGGCGGTGGTCACACGCGCATCCAGCCGAATTTCCATCGTGTCCGCGTTGCGTTCGGCGGTCTGGATTTTGGGGTTCACATGCACGCTGGGATTGACCGGCACAACCGTGCCGCGATACCGGCGGTTGTCATAGGTACGCACCGTCACACCTTCCATCTCCACTCCGCCCCACAGCAAACCGCCCAACGGCGACGTTTTGATGCGCCCACTGCTTTTAATCTCTCGCACCAGCAGCCCCAGTGTATCGGCATGGGCGGTCACGCCCCGGCGCGCCGTGTCTGTCTGGCCTTTCCAGACGGCCAGCAGTGCGCCTTTGGTTGTGGTGGTCAGCGTCAGACCGGGGATTTCCAGCGCGGCAAACGCTTCCCGCAAAAACGCCAGCGCTTCGACATAATAGCCGGTAGGGCTGGGGGTGTTGAGTAGTTTGGTGAGAAAATCCACCATACCATCGGTATTGATTGTTATGTCAGCCACGAAAAAGCTCCTTCTGTCAACCCAATTTAAACCCGCATCACAAAATGTTGCGGGTGGTTATACGCCTTCTGAAATTCAGGTAGTAGGCTGTTCCTATCGGCATAATATGTTAATAAGATAAAAAGTACATCTGTACTAATTAGACCGTCTCCAGGTGTACAGCCGGGAACTGGAGGCGTTACAATGCACCTGGTAAACTGGCTTGCTGGTCAACAAACCGGTTTACTTCCCCCCAAACCGCAAACGAATGATTTGACCACGCTTGACCTGACTGACTCCCGACACCGGGAGTCGGTCATTTATAGCACCATCCCACCGGGAAGTGCTACAATCACCTTGATTTACCCCGCAGATTATGGATGGTGATGGTATGCCCACCCTTCAGGTTCGCCCGGCTATTTTGGATGATGCTACCGCAATTAGTGCGCTGTTTCGCGCCCGCATTTCGACCTGGCAGCGCATCAACGCGCAGGGTCAGGTGGAAGATGTGCCTTACGAAGCGCTGACCATTTACGAGCGCTGGTTACACGGCGGCCCCTGGATGAGCATTGAAACCGCCGCTTTACAGCTCAGTCATTTACTGTTGGGCGCGGGGCTGCCGCTGGTCGCGCTGGCCGATAACCGCGTGATTGGTTATTCGGAAGCCTACCTCGGCAGCGAATTGGAGCCGTTTGGGGAGCATTTACACATCGCGCATTTTATCGCTTCGGCGCGCGAAGCTGAAGTTCATGACGCCTTGATGACCGCCTGGCGTGAACTGGCCGCGAACCGGCGCTGCCCACGTTTAACCGCCGTTGGTGTGCCGACGGATGTCGAAGCCAAAACCTTTTACGAACGGCACGGTTTCCAAGCTATTGCCCAGTTCCAGCGTTTGAGCCTGCCCGCCCGTACTGGTCAGGTATTTTTCCGCGTAACCGAGCATCCCGATGCGAACCCCGCCCCGATGCAGGGCTGGATGATGC
>DATALK010000554.1:0-2127 GCA_036261085.1 Phototrophicaceae bacterium
GTTTGCGTTCCGGGTCAAATAACCCTTCGGCTTCCAGCTTGCGCTTAAGCTGTTCAAACTGCTGGTAGAGATCGCCCAATCCTACCGGACGCACCCGATCCGCGTAAAGCTGATATTCACCGCGCGGCTCGTACACGCTGATGTGCCCATGCACGGCGATAGCGTCACCATTCTGCGGCACAAACGACTGTCGCTCCACGCTGGAACGCCACATGGCACATTTCAACTGCGCCTGGCTGTCTTTGACGGTGAAATACCAGTGGCCGGACGAGGCGCGGGTCATGTTGGAAACTTCGCCCTCGACCCAAACATCCTGTAAAACTTCGTCTATTTCCAACACCTGCCGGATGTAAGCCGTAATTTCAGCAACGGAACGGGACTCAACCATCAAATTCCCCTTTGGCTGTGTACGAGGGAGATTATACAATAGATAGGTTCTTTGCCGAAATCAATCTCAGAAGGACGATGTGTATGACTTACCTCAATGAACAAGAGCGTTTGAAACTGCTGGATGAACTGAAACAGATGACGTTTAACCGCGCCAAAGGCAAACTGCGCCACCTTGACCCTAAAGCGCGGCTGGTGTATTACCGGAATTCCCAGCAAGTCGGACGCTGGCTGACGCGCTATAACCTGGAAAGCCTGGGAACCGATGTGACACTTGTCGAGGCCAACCGGGTTATTCATGAGGGGAAAGATGATAAACTCGAAAACCAGTGGGAACTGGTCGAGGTGATTGTCGAACCCGCGCCGGATAACCGGCTGTAACGGTTCAACGAAAAACTAACGTTCAATCCCTATAATCCAAGTTGAGAGGAAATCAACCATGCTGCGAACTCTGCCACAAACCCGCCCAAACAGCCTGACTTACCGGCTGGCGGCGGTGGCTATTTTTACGCTGCTGACCGTGTTGTCGGCGCGGGTCACGCTGGAAATCGGCGTGGTGCCGTTTACGCTGCAAGTCCTGGTCGTGCTGCTCAGTGGTTTGGTACTGGGCGCGCGGGATGGTCTGCTGAGTCAGGCCGCATATGTGGCGCTGATTGCTGCCGGTCTGCCGGTTGACGCGCGCGGCCTGGGCCTGGCCGCGCTGTTTGGCCCAACGGGCGGCTATCTGCTGGGCTTTATCGCGGCAGCGGGTCTGGCCGGTTGGCTGGTCGAACGCGGCGCGAACCGCATTTGGCAGCGCTGGCTGGCAGGCAGCGCCGGAATCGCCATGCTGTATCTGTTCGGCGCGGCCCATCTTCAGTTGTATACCGGCATGGATTGGTCGGCGGCCTGGACTGCCGGAGTCGTGCCGTTTATCGTCCCCGATCTGGCAAAAGCGGTCATTGCCGCTGCGTTGGCCGAAGGGGGCCGGAAACTGTTGTCTCAGTGGAGCGAATAACCGAAAGGATCGAAGCGCGATGAATCAACCGATAACGATTACGTTTGTCCCGGAACAGATTTTTACCTGGCTGATTATTGGCCTGATTGCCGGACTGCTCGCCAGCATCCTGGTGCGCGGGCGGCGGTTTGGGCTGTGGGGCAGCATTGTGGTCGGACTGCTGGGGGCGTTAATCGGCGGTTTCCTGTTCACCGTACTGCGTATTCAAGTGCCCCCGGCGTTAGCGGACGGCTTCACCATTCGTTATATTGACATCATTGTGGCTTTTATCGGGGCGCTGATTGTGCTGCTGCTCTTCGGCGCGGTCTGGTGGCGGCGGAGCTAAAGTTCAGCTGCCCAGTCACATTCTAAAGTTGGGGCGGCCCGATATGCCGTCCGCCTGGGGAGCGCTGATAAGCGCTCCCTGACCACCCCTATCATTCTCATCTGGTTGCTGGGTTACAGCGTCAAGAAATAATTTTTAGGTAGAGTAATAGTGCAGCCCCCTTTCTACATCAAGACATTTTCGGCTATTTTACTCAACTAAAACAAGATTTATCTCCACGAAAATGTTATAGTAACCACAGTGGTTATTTTGTGTTGGGAGAAACCCTGGTGAGCTTGAATCCCCATAAACAAGTTCGTCTTGCCCGCCTTGTGCTGGATCGTAGTTATAACACACCCATTACTATTGAGGATTTGAGTCGTGAGGTCGCGCTTTCCCCTTATTACCTGATCCGGGCCTTCAGACATGTCTATAAACA